>VYCT01000150.1:18164-45524 GCA_009843785.1 Candidatus Poribacteria bacterium
CTATATATGTCATACGCCTATGTTTCTGTGAAATTATGAAGTTTGCGAACGCCTTATAACAGGTATTCTCCAGCATGAGTTTGCCACAGAATTTTTTCGACGCTATCCGCATTTGGCATCTTATTGTTCTGTCGGGTCTAAAATTGGGAGGAAACCGGCTCGTATGAGGGCAATTTTGGGGCATTCTCGCCCAAATGCGAAGGGTATTATTGTCCGTCTCGGACCAAAGGAAATGTGTCAATGACAACCAATGTCTTACGAGATATTATTTCACGCTGCCACCGCCGGCACGAGAAGCCACTTAAGCAACGGAAGACGATCTTAACGCCTCCGCTTTACAAAGGGCTTCCTTACCATTTCACAGTCTATTGTGCACACAGATATCCTGTGATGCTTCAAGACTTAGAGGCGGCAAACATCTCCTTCACGCCAATAGGGCGTGCCCCTGGAATCGACCGGCCCCCGCGGTCTTTTGGGGGCGAGCGGTTCTTGAAACCTCAAAAGACAACAGACTGGCGGGCCGTCCGATGGTACAAGTCATACGGAATTCATGTGTATACGGGTATGCCTTCGGCACGCGATGGCGCGCCATGGCATGACATCGACTTTACATATGAAGCGATCTGTGCCGCGCCTGATGCCGTTTTTGCCTGCGTTCAAGCACTTGTTAATGCCGCTGCGAACCCGTTGTTGACGATGTCAAAGTCTGGTGGGTTACGCTTTTCTTGCAGGATACCGGGGTACCTGCACCCGAACACCCAGCAGGCAAGGCTATACGTTTATAACAGGTCCCTGACAGCAGAGAATCCATATCAACATGGCGCGTATCTTGAGATTGTTGGCGAGAAAGGACACAATTGCTGGGATGCCCGCTATGAAATCCTGATCGGAAATCTGTTAGATCCACCTATGCTTTCTAAAGAGATCCTCTTTGCCCCTATTGATGCCCTTCGCGCGAAACTTCACGAACCTGTTTCCCAAGACATACAACACAAAGAGAGTATTCCCGACGCTCCCTACTCTCTCGGATCAGGTAAACTGGACCTTGCCAAAGAGGCGTTTTTCAAGCACGGGTTTTCTTATCTCAGAGAAGAAGCCGGATTTCACTATTGGAATCGGCAAGGGGTAGAGATTGGCGATACAGAGGTATCACTGTGGGAAAGCGAAGGGGGCGTATGGGTCCGTGCCTCCACATCTGATGCGGGGCTGCCTACGGAACCAACGCTCATAACAGATGTTTGGAAGGATACTGGCATCCTACCACCGCTCCCCGGGACGGGGGTGCCTATAGACGATAAGGTGCTTACCATTCGGGAAGGGAAACTCAGTCCGCTGGGAATAAAACGACCAACACCGGTGTTACAGAAGTCCAAACCTACAGAAAAGATTCATGAGACCTCCGAAGAAATTAGCGTTCAGGTGCAGCGTGCTTTCGACAGCAACGTACGCGTTCTTGGATTTATTGCCGATACAGCCACAGAGAACGCCCCTGAAGTAGAACCGTTTCTGCGGAATAATGAGGCGATCTGTTTAAACGTGCCAAATGCCGACCTTGCCGCAGAAGCGGAACACCTCATTCAAAAGCGAGATGTGGGATCGGCCACACGGTGGCGGGACCGGATGTATCTCTGGGATCAGGTCAAAGATATCCCCGTTGACGTGCGCATGGCAACCCCCTTTCAACGTGGAAACGTCTGTGAGGATCCCGCACGGTGCAAAGCACTTGAGAAAAAGGGCGGGAACCCGAACGAAATTATCTGTCCACAGTGCCCCGTTTATGCAGCATGTCAGGAACGTGGCTATCTATCGCAACCCGCTACGCTACAAACTTCCAAAGCGCAAATAATAGAGGATTTTCGACTGTTTTTGGACCCACAGTACGCAAAAATAGTCGAACAACTTCTCAAAGCGCGCGATGGCACACAACGGCTTTGTATCATCAATCCCACGAAAGAAAATCAACTGTTTCTTGAATACAAACTCTCAAAAACCACATTAGAGGCGTGGGTTGCCAACTGGCGAGGCAGTGCCTTAGGAAACTTTGCCATAGCCCTGCTGAACGCGATAGAAATCAGAGACAAATCCCATGCCGACTTCATCAAACGCCTCCGAACAGTGACACAGACGTTTGAATGGTTGGCAGCAGAAATCATTCAACAGATGGGCCATGTTGGTGTCCACGGCAGGGTGGTTGCACGCGGTGTCATTGATACAGAAACCGGCGCGGAATTAGCACGCTGGACAATCGAGTTTGCGCGAGGCATCTCTGCTCATATTCCTTTGGACGCTGCAGCCGCAGATAGACTCGCGGCACAAGGGTTGCCCGTTTTTCAACTCGACACCTTTGTACCTAACGAAAACATGAAAATCCCGATGCCGATATCGGATGCTGTTAGGTTAAATATCTTGGATGCAGGGACTGTTGAAAACATTCAGGAGTTCCCAACGGTGTGTTGGAATCCAGACTGGACGTTTTGGCATCAACTCCAGCATTTCTTCGCATATTACACGCGAAACGCTGATGCACCGATGCGATGGGAGGACGAAGTACTACAGTTGTGGGTGCCGCCGGTCCTACATTCGAGCGTCAGACACCTGTTGGTCACCTCCCCGGCTCTCTACGACAAACACCTACATCGAGCGTTCTTAGATGCGGAAGTTGAGATCCTTCCCACACAACCCATGGCCTGGGTTACCGGAAACTGTGTTTTTCAGATTCGGACGGGTATCTATCCTCAGAAAACAATTTTAGAACTCGACAACACCTGGGACGTTCTCGGCGTATCTGAAACAGGACAGCGCACTTTTTGGAGGATACAAACTGAAATTGAAAGGGATCCAAGTATTAAGCATGGGATTATAACCTATACGCACGCAATTGAACACCTGAAAGATATCGCGAAAAATGAGAACGTCTCCTTCTTGGCCAGTTTCCGAGAGTTCCGAAAGGTGGAGAGCTTGGAAACCGCTTTTCAAGAAGCGCAGGTCATCTGGATAGTGGGCTTACCGGAAATGAAACCACGCGCCATTTTGAACCGCACGCGGATCTTATTTGGAAACGACGAAGAACCCCTCTCTTATGAAATGGAACCGGAGTCCTACCGTTACAAAGACGAACGCGTCCAGAACGTTTATGAAAAAGTCGCCGCTCATATATTCACAGAGATTATAGAGTTGGCTCAACTGAACCGCTTGGCAAACAAGAAAATTATGTTAATTACGGGGTTGCGAATTCCTGAGATTACCGACAGACCCGAAACACACCTTTTTGACTGGGCAGATTTCGATGTCGCCGGTGGGTTAGATAACCTCGCGGAGGTGATAGCGACACGCCAACGATTTGAGACCGAACGCGATAACTTGACACCTGAATCCAGCAGAAAAGAGGTAGAGCGGGTTCTCGGATGCCTCCCAAGGCAAGCAAACCGGATATTGCAAAGAATGAGGGGTGGGCGCGTACGTGTCACTTTCCGCGAGCAAATTCTCGCACTGCTCGCCGATGGCGAGAAAAAGACACCGGAACTTACGGCGGCGATTCAAGGCCATCCAAAAGCCATCAATACAGAACTCACGCGCCTCGTGGCGCGCGGTGAAATTGTGAAGGTACGACGCGGTGTTTACAGGCTACCAGAGCCTTAGAACAAATAGCCACGGCTTCTTTTTAAGTTTCATTTGACATTGCCAGAATCGCGTGCTATAATTTATGCCAAGTTTATTGGCATTCATTTTTTTACCTTCTAACCATAGGTTCTGGTTTATGAGAAATGGCACGACTTTAACATTTGGGCGTGGTTTGAAAATTTGCATTGCGATAAGTCTATGCTGCTATGTCGCGCTGCTCGGTGTCATCGAACTCACACACGATCATAGCGAACATTCACACGCCCATACTGAACATTGCGATTCTGAAAACACCTGTATAGCCTGTTTCTATAACAGCCTGCACGCTGGCGTTGAAATTGAGCCTTTTGCATTTATCTCCTGGCTTCTTATTACGGCTACACTCCCATTTTATGAAGCCGTTTTTCTGCCTTTAAGACCTCCCGCGAACACGCGCAGTCGCGCCCCACCCGTATTCTCCAAAAAACTTACAAATTTTGCCTTTTAAAGGCTGACTTTGTTTTTCCTTTACACCTGTTATTGGACAAAGACCGCGGGGTTATCTGTACGCGCCCCGCGCTTTGTACATCCCTACTTTTCAATATATAGTAGTGTTGCTGTGGTAGACACCACCTGATTGTGTATCAATGAAGGGTACGCTTTTAGGAGGTCTATGGGCACCTCTATTATTCTAACAAAGCATAAGGTGCTCGCGGCATGTCAACACGCGTTCCATATCTTTCGCGCGGCATGTTCGTTGTTAAGTGTAATGCCATTTTAGAGGACTTACGCATGCTGTTCTTTTGTAGCATAGGAAACCGTTGGTCTCCTGTGCCAAGAGACCGCCTGCGTTTTTTCCAAGCACCCTACTTAACAGTATGTGCTAAAATCAAAATTGCGTAAGTCCTATTAGAAATAATGGGCACATACTGTGTGCCATCAGATCAAAAAAAGTTAAAAAATTGGAGAATATAAATGTTTAGTTACTTTTTTGGACGCGACTTTTCTGTCGCTATTTCACGATTAATGTTAATAAGTTTTGTAGCAGTGCTACCGCTTATGGGCGGTTGCGGTGAAGATGACAACCCTATTGTTGATGATGGGCATGACCACGCACACGAAGCGGACGCGCCCCTTCACGCCGATGTCGACGGCTTTAACCTCGAAATCGATGGAAAAGTGGTCTATCATCAACATCAAGGCCACCATGAAGGCGGTCTCACCGTTCCTGTTGGTGAAGAAATTGAGATACATGTACATTTTCTTGACGCGAATGAAGCGGAACTCCATCTCGATGAAGTAGCGGCCCCGCCGGGTGAAGATGACCATGACCATGACCATGACCATGGCGGCTTGGAATTCTTCAGTTTGGGTCTGACGGGTTACGATGCCTCTATTATTCAGATCCATCTGGACCATGACGACCATGACCATGAAGATGAAGAGCATGACGACGATCATGACGACGATCATGACGACCATGAAGGTGAAGAACACGGTGACGCGTTACCGTTTGGACTCGAGGGACTGAAAGCAGGCACAACGACAATCAAACTGCAACTGCTTCACGGGGATCATCCTGACTTCACAGCAGCACTCGCGATACCAGTAACAGTAAAATAAGGGGAATCCCATGTTAAGCACTTGTGCTTGTTCACATAGGTCTCCCACGGTAGGGATGCTTAAAAAGCGTCCCTACCTATTCGTGTTGGTGTCTGGGATAATAGTATGTCTATTGTGCTATCTCAAGGATTCCGAAAGTGCCTCGAACACAACGTGGCCTCTGGAAGGAGAGGTTGTTGAAACACAGAGCAGCACTCGGCTCAACGGGGTTACAGTCCGTATTAAGGGACTTGAGAGGCGCGTCCGAACTGATGCAAATGGTCGGTTTAAATTTGACGCAGTGTCGGAAGGCCAGCAGACACTGCAGTTTCTGAAAGTCGGTTATCAGCGGGTTGAACAAGTAATTGATGTCAATGCCGCCACGCCTTATCTCAAAATTGAACTGGAGACGTTGTCGTTTCAACTGCAAACCATCAGGGTATACGGTTCAAATCGCGCACTTTCACAGTTTGAGGAAACAACCGACTTAGCATTGGATGAAGAGGAACTCCAAAGACGGTTAGGGATGACCTTGGCGAACACGTTGGCAGATGAGACCGGCATTTCACAACGGATGATGGGACGGGCGATTGCACGGCCCGTTATTCGTGGATTGGGTGGCGACAGGCTGCTCATCCTTGAAAACGGCGAACGCACAGGCGATAAATCCGCCTCCAGTGCCGACCATGCCGTATCCATTGATCCGACGACTGCAGAGGGCGTTGAAATTACGCGCGGACCCGCATCCCTCATTTACGGCTCAAGTACGTTGGGCGGGGTCATCAACGTCAAAAGCAATCACATACCGCAAATCCTACCCAGACGCTTGGATATGCATCTAACCTTCCAAGGGGAATCTGTAAACTCAGGTTTGACCGGAACAACAGGTTTTACGTTCCCAATGGGTGATTTTGCGGGAAATGTAGAATGGAATCGGCGACTCGCATCTGACATACAGACACCGGTAGGTGTACTCGAAAACACAGCCCTTTCAAATGTTAATTTTTCAGGCGGTGCTTCGCTGATTAAGCCGTGGGGTTTCATCGGTGCCTCTGGAAGCAGTTATCGCTCAGATTACGGCGTTCCCGGCTCACCAGAGGGGCATATTAGCGGGGTTAACATCGAACTCGACAAGCAACGCTATGAAGGGCAGATGGAGTACCGCTTCAATAGGGCGATGCTTGAGAAGATAAGACTCCAGACTGCCTATACGCGTTATCAGCATCAAGAATGGGAGTCCAACGGGAGACTTGGTGTCGAATTCGGCCTGTTAACCTACAACGTCTCAGCGATGGCGCATCTATTAGATAACGCAATTGCAGGTGTTTCGTGGGAATACCGAGACCATGCCACAGACGGATTTTACTGGACACCCCACACCCGTGAGCTCGCATTGGCAAGTTTTTATCTAAACCAGCGGAACTTCGACAAACTTACCTTACAGGGGGCTATCCGCTACGACCTCAGGCGTTCAGAACCGTTTCGACCGGGGGCAGTTGTCCGAGCCGGAACCGTCCAACGCCGAGATTTCAACGGTTTCTCCGGGGCTGCCTCTGGAATTTACCATTGGACGGATCGGCTGAGTACCGGAGCTACCCTCATGAAAACGTTTCGCGCACCGGGGATCGAGGAACTTTTCAGTGATGGACCCCACTTGGCTGTCTATTCCTACGAAATCGGCAATGCAGAACTGGGACCCGAAAACGGATACGGCACTGAACTCTTCGTCAAATACGCAGTCGACAGGTTCAGACTCAATCTCGCACTTTTCAGGAATCAGATACAGAACTATCTCGTTCCGACGAACAGCGGTGAAAAAGAGTGGGGCAGCGGCGCAGCAGGATGGTTGTGGATTTATCAATACATGGGACACGACGTTGTGATGGATGGAGCCGAAATCCAAATAGGGGGTGAGGTACTACCGCAGGTCCATCTTCAGCTTAATATGAGTTACGTCAACGGAACAATTCAAACCAACGGGCGGCCGCTCGAGCGTGTCCCGCCCCTCAACGGTAAATTCGTCATCAGCTACACGCCTACCCCGTTGCATCTGTACGTCGCATCCCGTTTCTCAGGCAGCCAGACCCGGCTCGGTCAATTTGAGGAACCCACAGACGGCTATCTCGTTTATGATATCGGCAGCTATCTCAATTTTTCGTGGTGGCAGATTGAGAACATGGTCGTTTTCGAGATTGAAAACCTCTTTGATACAACGTATCGCGAACATTTGTCCCGCATCAAATCGGCAATGCCGGAACCGGGACGAAATGTGAAACTCTTGTATAAACTTAATTTTTGAAACTGTAGGACGGGGCGATAATTCCATTATAACGCCCCGTCCTTGATTTTCTAAGGAGAAAAAATTGAAAAGATATTTTAACCCCGAATTAGCAAATACGACGGGCGCGTGTCTCTCTGTCGCATGCGCGGCGTGTCTCCCTTTCGCATGCGCGATCCATTGCCTCGCAATGCCGCTTTTAGGAACAGTTTTACCTTTGATTGGGTTGAGTTTCCTTGCGAATGAGCGTGTCGAGTTTATCCTTATTGCTAGCGCAATTGGACTGGCAATCGGGAGTTTAGCGTGGGGCGTTCGACGCCACCGAAACTGGCGAGCGTTTTTGGTACTGATAGCGGCGTTAGCATTCATCGCTACTGCTCAGATAGCCGTTGAAGGCACTTTTGAAGTGGTCCTCTACAGTATCGGAGGCATTTTAATCGCCTCCTCACACCTCGTAAATCGGCACCTCTGTAAGACCTGTCTAACATGCGAGGCTGAAAATGTATAAAATTATACAAAGAATATACACTTCAGTGTGTTTAATAGCGATACTGGTAGGGGCTGGCTGTGATCCGAAGGGACAACCCGATACTGCTACAAGCAATAAACTGCGCGTTGTTACCACGATCGGTATGATTACTGATATTGTTAAAAATGTCGGCGGTACGCGCGTTGCGGTGACCGGCATGGTCGAACCGGGTGTAGACCCACACTTTTACAACCCAACACCTAAAGATGTTCAAAGGCTCGGTTCAGCAGACATCATCTTCTATAACGGGCTGCACCTTGAAGCAAAAATGGTGGACATCCTTGCGAAGATGGCGCAGGACACGCCGACGGTCGCTGTAACAGACGCTGTAGATCGGAGGCTACTGCTGACACCTGCAGAATACGAGGGACTCTACGATCCGCACTTATGGTTTGACGTGAAGCTTTGGATGCAAGCGGCCGGAAAGGTTCGCGATGCGCTGAGTGAATTCGATGCCGATAATACTCTCCTGTACCAAAGCAACGCCGAACGCTACCTCATGGAACTCACAGAACTCGACGCATACGTAAAGTCGCAAGTGGAACGCGTGCCATCTCAGCAACGCGTCCTTGTGACGGCACACGACTGTTTTAACTACTTCGGAAAAGCATACGGGTTTGAGGTACGCGGATTACAAGGGATTAGCACCGCGACAGAAGTCGGCATCGCTGATGTACAGGAATTGGCGACGTTTATTGCAGAGCGGCGTATCTCTGCTATGTTTGTAGAGTCATCCGTCTCTTCACGGAGTCTCGAAGCCGTGAAAGCCGCTGTGAAGTCAAAAGGATTTGATGTGAAAATTGGGGGTGTGCTCTTCACAGATGCTATGGGAAACGACGGAACACCTGAAGGTACCTACATCGGCATGATCCGATATAATATTGATACGATTGTACATGCTTTGATTGGGAAATCAGAGCTATAACCCCTTGGCTTCCAGCCAGCGGGGTTCTATCAAGACAGGGCACGTGCTGCCTATTGGGATGGTCGAGATGATGTGGGTGAGCGGGTTTCAAGTAAGTGCCCATAAAATTCATCACTACCCTTGAATGTCATGGGGTAGTGATGAATCGGTATAATAAAAAGAAACCGACAATTCTTGACACCGCTTTTGAATTGTTTCGGGATCTTGAGAAGAAGTAGAAGCCGCTTCTTATGGAGGAATAAGTCATGTCTGGCAGAACTGACGACGCATCTGTGTGTTGGTTAGGGACATTGAACAAGGTCAGGAAGATCGCGACGGCACTGTTGGACCAACAGTTGTGGTGTTGGGGACAGGACATTCGCCGAGCAGACGGAAATGCTTTACTCGCCTACGGTTTTACCAAACATCAACCGCCGGAAGGCAAGCACGGAAGTACCGCTTATGAGTGGCGTAGCTCTGGCAGAAGCCGAGTTATTTTATGGGGATTCGGGTTTTTCTATGGCGATGGAGACCGAGGAGGACTTTTCTTGCAGCGTTACAAATTCGCGCCCAAACAGACAGCAGCGGTCGATTTTTCGTTGCCCATATGGAAATCGGAGCAAATCCCTGAGCTTACGCATCCATGTGATATGGAAGCGTGGGATCGCGTTTTCAACTTGCTCACTCAAGGTCTCGCATGGATAGGCGACTACGAGCAGTGGATTATTTCTGAATACGGACTTGACTATCGCCAACGGTGTACTGACGCATGGAAGAAGAAGAAACGTATTCCTGCACACGAGATGGCTGCAAAGTGGCATGAACTCGTCGAATACTTGCTTTCACAACCTAAAAGCAATTGATAAACATAAGGAATAATCCGAATCAACTTTTTAAGTTCCATTTGACATTGACACACTCGCGTGCTATAATTTATCGCAAGTTTATTGGCACGCATTTTTTTTAAGCATAACCATAGGTACTGGTGTATGAGAAACAGCACGACTTTTCCCAACAAGTTAATATTTGGGCGTAGTTTGAAAATCTGTGTTTTAGCAGGTTTATGTTGCTACGTCGCGCTGCTGGGTCTCATCGAACTGACACACGATCATAGCGGACATTCGCATTGCCATAATTGCCATACCGAACATTCGCAGAGCAAAGATACCTGCGCAGCCTGTCTCTTTTGCAGCCAGCACGTCAGTTTCGAGATTGAACCCTTTGCGCTTGACGCACCCTTCTGCTTTCATACGATACTCCGACTTTATGAAGACACTTTTATACCCCTAAAACCGGTCATCCACACGCGAAGTCGTGCCCCACCTGTATTCTCCACTCAACTCGCAAATTATGCCTCTTAAAGGCAGATTTTGTTTTTCCTTTATATCCTTGATTGTACAAAGATCGCGGGGTTCCATATCACGCGCCCCGCGCTTTGTGTACAGCTGCTTTGTAACGTATCGTAGCGTTTCTGTCGTAGACGCCATCTGATTGTGGACCCATGCGTGGTCAGCTTTCAGGATGTCTATAGGCACATCTATTACGCAAACAAAGCATCCCTTACTCGCGACATGTCAACACGCATTTTATACGTTTCGCGTGGCATGTTCGCCGTTAAGTGTAATTCTATATTAGATAAAAAAATTGGAGAATACATTGTTTACTTACTTTTTTCAGCGCGGCTTTTCCGTCGCTATTTCACGATTTATGGTTACTTGCATGAGAGCCACACTGGCTCTGCTTATATTTTTGATGTCTTGTTCGATCTTCTCAGGGCAAGCCATCGCACAAGAGTATGATGATGAGCATGAGGAGCCGCTGGGTCGGTTGCTTGTCGCAGATGGCGAAACCGGTTTACTCCAACTTATTGAACTTGACAATGGAGAAGTGATAGAAACCTTCATGGTGGAAGGGTCTGCGCGTGTTTACACGACCGAAAGCGGTCGCATCGCAGCCGCTATTCAAACTGGTGCCAATCGCGTTAATTTCATCGACTCCGGTCTGTACCTCGAAGAACACGGCGATCATTTCGATAAGGAGAAAGGCGTACCGAGCTTGCTGCCGTTCAACCTTACCGGCGAACTCGTAAACTCGCAAAGACCCATTCACTTTGTTTCACACGAAGGGCGCGTTAACATCCACTTCGATGGCAACTTTGGTGAGGGTGTGGATTCAAAAAACGTCACCGTGCGCGAGGGAGACCTGTTCTTACCCAACCCGGACACGCTCATATTGACCTCGGCGCAGCAGCACGGTGCCGGAGCCCCGGTGCACGGTGGAAAGACAATTTTTTCGCTCCCCGATCCGGACCGTGAGTTCGGCTCACTTCCGAGCGGCTTTGCGGTCGTTGATGAACAGGGAAATATCCTTCAAACGTTCAACGACAAGGAAGATTTCCAAGCATCCTGCCTCGGTATGCACGGTGAAACGATAGTCGGCGAACATTTCATTGCCGGCTGTAATGAGAAACGTGAGGATGGCACGGGAGATGGTGGCGTTTTTGTGATAACCCACGACCCGGTAACCGGTCTGTTTTCCGCACACAAGATTGCTTATCCTGACGGTCTGCGAACGAGCATCATCAGTTCTCATCACGCCCAGCCGTTTGCCATCGGTAATTACGGTAGCAACCCGGACCCGGGCTACAGAGCCCTCGTCCGTATCTATCCCGCTTCGACCGAGATTGATCCGAGCGACATTCAGCAACTGCCAGCAGCCTATAGAGGTTTCGGTTTTGAGAAGGAACATGGCGATAAGTTAGCAGTGCTGACCGTTGACGGTCTATTGCAGGTGTTCAACCCAAGCGATTGGACGTTGCTCGGATCGACACAAGTGGTTGCAGATTTCAGTGATGCGGAAGGTCTCCGTCCCGTGCTGACTGTCGGTAGTGGGTTCGCCTATGTCAGCGATCCCAATGCCGGTGAGATTCTTGAGGTTGACCTTGACACAGTATCCGTCAGCAGGACATTTTCTGTCGAGGGGCAGCCAGTGAATATGGCAGCCTTAGATTGGGTTGCACCACTGGGACCCGCGCCAGCACGTGACGCTGACCACAGCCATGAACATGTCGCCGAAGAAGAGGACTTCAGCCAGGTCTATTACGCTTCTCTCTCCAAAGGCTTGAACATGATCTCCGCACCGCTGAAGCCTCGCACGCCGATGAACGCTCGGTCCCTGGCGGAGATGATTGGTGCAACGACGGTAATTAAACTCGATGATGTCAACCAAGAGTTCGTTGGCTGGACACCCGATGCACCAGACAACGGGTTCCCCATTGAAGGGGCAAAGGGATACATCGTCAACGTGCCGCACGCCCGACAGGTTGCCTTTGTCGGGGCACCGTGGACCAATCAACCGCAAGTGCCTGCAGCACCCATTGCAAGATCAATTGACACGCCAAATAGCACTTGGGCATTCGTTGTCAGTGGGCAATTAGAAGGTGTGCAGAACCTTGAAGGCTATCTGGTCACTGTACGAAACCTGCGGACGAACGCTATTATGACGAATCGTGTGCGAGACGGCTACTTTGCCGCAGCAACCGCTGATCTCTCCCGCCAGAGCGTCGTCCAGGTTGGCGACACGCTGGAAGTCACCGTTGCGGATGCGACCGGAGAGATCGCTTCAGAGAAACTGAGTTTCGTCGTGACGCCAGAGGCACTTGCAAACGCTGTTCTCCCGATTACACTTGAGGGAATTGGCATACCCAACCAGAGCCTACTGTTACAGAATTATCCCAACCCGTTCAATCCCGAAACGTGGATACCTTATCGCCTTTCGGAGTCAGCCCCTGTGACGTTATCAATTTACGATACGACAGGACGACTGGTGCGAACGCTTTCGATCGGCTTCAAGCCAGCGGGTTTCTATCAAGGCAGGGCACGTGCGGCCTATTGGGATGGTCGAAACGATGTGGGTGAGCCGGTTTCAAGTGGTGTTTATTTCTACCGATTGTCCACGCCATCTTTCCATCAGATGAAGCGGATGGTTATTTTGAAATAAGTGCCGATAAAATTCATCACTACCCTTGAATGTCATTGGGTAGTGATGAATCAATATATTCGCAGGAATGTAACACACAGGAAAAAGGTATGAGAGCAGATAGGATCGAAGCGTCGCCCAAGCTGGCATCAAGGCGGCGTGTCTTAGGGCATATACTGGTCTGTAAAGGGTGTTGTTGTGGCGTGACAGAGAAACGGAAACCGTCTGTACCGGTCGAGTGGCTCAAACAGGAGTGGCGGAACAGGCGGCTGTCCGCTTCAATAACATTGACAATCAGCGAAGGCTGCCTCGGACCGTGCGATCTCGCAAATGTCATCTGTATCACATCACCGCACGGTGTCGTGTGGTTAGGACAGATAAAACGCCATCTACACTATGCGCGACTCGTGGATTGGGCGGAAACCGTGGCACGAACAGATGCACTGCTTCCGTTGCCTTCAGCCTTTGATAGTCACCGTTTTGATCGGTTTCGATCACCCTCGTTTGGGTTTGAGAAAGAATAAGCGAGCCGTGAATTACAAGGCTTCACAGTGGCAAGCGTTCGCCGGATAGGTTCCTATCGTACAGCGTGCTACATTGATACGAGCTTGATAACAGACGGTTTAAAGGAGGACATGCAACAGTGCTGAATTTTTTCAATTCGCAAAAAGAGAGTGACCCACAGCAACTCGTCCAAGTCAAATCGTGGGTCTCCGAAGCTTTTGACCTATCAGAAGACATCTCCGTGATGATTACTCAGTTGCAGTGCACCGAAGAGGGCTGCCCGCCTATTGAAACGGTCATTGCTATCATGGAAACGCCGGGAAAGCCCCGGCAATATAAGATTCACAAACCCCTGGCAGAGGTGAAGCAGACGGACATCGTTAGCTTGACCACTGACTAAATTCTACAAGGAGAGAAAGATGAACACAGCCATGCTAAATAATCAAGTCCCTGTCACCGTGTTGACGGGATTTTTGGGGTCTGGTAAAACCACGCTTCTCAACCGCATTCTCACCGAAAACCATGGCAAACGGATCGCCGTCATCGAAAACGAATTCGGCGAGATCGGGGTTGATAATGATTTGGTCATCGGTGCTGAAGAAGAGATCTTCGAGATGAACAACGGTTGCATCTGCTGCACGGTGCGCGGGGATCTCATCCGTATTTTGGGGAATCTGATGAAGCGTCGCGATAAGTTCGACTACATCATGGTCGAAACCACAGGGCTTGCGGACCCCGGGCCAGTTGCTCAGACGTTCTTCATGGACACCGAAATGCAGGAGAAACTGCAACTGGATTCCGTCACGACGCTGGTGGATGCCAAACACATCTGGCAGCACATCGATGACAGCGACGAGGCACGTGAACAGATTGCATTTGCCGATGTCATTTTGTTGAACAAGATTGACCTTGTGACCGAGGAAGAGTTAGAGCAACTCGAAGCCAGAATTCGCAGCATGAACGCTGCAGCGAAGATTTATCGAACGAAAGATGCCGTGGTTGAAATGGACAAGATTCTCAATGTCGGCGGATTCGATCTGGACCGGGCGATGGAGGTTGACCCACAGTTTATGGAACCAGAGTATCCCTTTGAATGGGCTGGTGTTTATAACCTTTCGTCAGGCACGCATGAACTGGTTCTCCAAGAAGGTCCTGACCCGACGATGAAAGTCGCATTGGTGCCCGTAAGTGAGTCAACCGATGAAGCTTTGGAGGCCGCTGTTGAGCCAGTCGTTATGGTTTTCTCCGATGATGAGCATGAACTTTCGGCAGGTGGCACCCTTCAACCGAGTGGACACCTCATTGCGTTGAATCTCACAGCGGACGAATTACGCTTTGACGTGCAGATCGACCGCCCCGGTGCTTACGCGCTGTTTACCGAGCATCACCCCGACGAATTTCAAGCGCAACTCTTTGGCAGCGGTGCCCTTGTCAAGCCCGTTGTTGAACGCGAATTTAAGCCAGACCACGAACATGATGACGAAGTCACATCGGTCGGCATCACAACCCCCGGCGACCTCGACCCTGACCGGCTGAACAATTGGATTAGCGATCTGCTTCGGACAAAAGGTGTCGACATCTTCCGCATGAAAGGTATTCTGAGCATCAAGGGGCAGCCAAACCGATTCGTCTTCCAAGGTGTTCACATGCTCTTCGACGGGCGCCCCGACCGCCCGTGGGGTGCTGAACAGCGCTACAATAGCCTCATCTTCATCGGCCGCAACCTCAACCGGACCGAATTGACTGAAGGGTTTGAAGCATGTCTCGCTTGAACGACTTGAGCAACCGCTTGTTCCAGCCCTCTCAACTGCGCGAAAATTGGAACGCTACCATCAGCGACCACGTCATTGATCTGGCGTGGTCACCTGATGGGAGATACATCGCTGCCGCGTCGGTTCTCGGTCCGGTGACAATTTTTCAAGGGCATCGTCGAGCGGTTATCCATGCCTTCAAAGGGCATGAGTTCGGCACAATGTCAATAGCATGGCGCCCAGATAGCAAGGTACTGGCAAGCGCAGGACAAGATGGGAAAATTCGGTTGTGGGATATGACAAGCGGCGAAGCGACCCATTCGCTTGATGGGGGCGCAGAATGGGTTGAGCACCTATCTTGGAGTGGCGGCGAAAAACCGATACTCGCCTCTGCCGCGGGGCGTAAATTGAAACTCTGGAACGCTGTCGGCGATCTCGTTCGCGAATATCCCGACCACCAGAGCACGATCTCTGGTCTCCAGTGGAAACCGCGTGCAAGGCAACTCGCCTCGATTGCTTACGGCGGTGTCACGCTGTGGGACCCGCAACACTCGGAAGCCATCCGACGATTGGAATGGCAAGGTTCATCACTCGTGATTGCGTGGAGCCCTGACGGCAAACACATCGCCACCGGAGATCAAGATTCGACCGTACATTTCTGGATTATGGCTACCGGTGAAGACTTGCAAATGACTGGCTATCCGACGAAAGTGCGAGAACTCTCGTGGGATGCCACGAACCGATACTTAGCTACAGGAGGCAGTCAGGAAGTTACGGTGTGGGATTGTTCCGGTCGCGGACCGGCCGGGACCAAACCCATTACGCTTTCCGGACATCAGGATTTTCTCAGCGTTGTGCGTTTTCAACATCGCGGAAAACTGCTGGCATCAGGTGCTGCCGACGGTCTGGTCTACGTCTGGCAATTGCGAGGCAGAATCAGTTCTCTGGCAGCTTACCAAGCCGCTCTAACAGTGGGGGTCACAAGCCTCGTTTGGTCACCGAATGACCAGCATATTGCTGTTGGCGACGAATCGGGTGGGGTGCGCGTTTTTTCCATAAGTTAAAGTTTGACATTCAAACGGAGTCTGTTGCCCGAGTTCTTACTCTGGTTGTTTAACCGAGGGGGGTACATAAATATCCTACGATCAAACCAGATACCGGTTTTATTTTTAGAGTAAGTTCGTCGTAGGGGCGAGGGCACCTCGCCCCTACTGAATAGAACGCTACCGGTGCGCTGTTTTGAGCGCACCCCATAGTGTCGTTAGTTTTTCCGTGGCATCAACAGCAGACGGTTGCTTTCCTGATTGCTCAAGTTCCGCGGCGGTCAACGGACGATTCCACACCTTCACTTCATCAATCAATCCTTTGTAAAACCGATTCAGATGTTCTCCTACCCAAATGGACTGCCCGCTGTTGATGTCCTTTGTGTTGTCATCAACTTCATCAATCAACTCACCGTCCACGTAGAATCGGATCTTTTTCGCCTTCTGGTCTCGGACACCCGCGAGGACATGCCATTTGTCATCATTTAGAAAATCCGGAGACCTTATGCCTGCACTATTCGCGCGTCCCTTATCTCGGACACTAAAACCCATCTTGCCACGCGCTGCTGGGTCGTCGCCGCTGACAGAGAGTATCCAAACCGCATCAGTACCCGGACGATAGTTCCCAACAATCCCATCGTTCTGTGGTGGCTCATCGTCTGTTTTTACCCATACTTGAACTGTTAGTGAATCGCCAGTGGAAAAGGTAATCGAATCTTCGAGTGGCACTTCAACAAAGGCACTCTTGCCGTCAAACTCCAACGCTTCACCGTGCTTTCCGGCGACCACCTTGGCATCACCGTTAATCGTTCCATCATTGCCTTCTTCAGACAAATCCTTTACCGTATCACCTTGAATGGCACTTTCATCAAAACTCAGATGCAGCACTAATCCTTCCGGCGGATTGGCTTTACTACACGGCACAAAACTGATGAGTATACCCATCACTGCGAAAACTACAAAAACGCTTTTCATGATAAACTCCTTTTCAGAGGTTAGCCAAATATAAAAAGGTTTCGGAACCAGTGAAAATACTCTTAACCGCGTGCGATCACATCAATTGCGAAGATAATAACAGATTTAACAAAAACTGTCAAAAAAAGAGGTCTTATTTCAGATCGCATTTGAGAAAGGACAGTTGTGCTGCAGTAAAAAACAGGATATTAAAAAGGATCAGCAGTCCGAGTGGAAAAATCGCGTTTTGATGCAAGATGCGTTCTTTAAATACGGGTACGGTCTCTGGATCCACAGGTTTCTGAGATAAGCCCTCTCTCACGGGGTAGATATGGAGACTATGGGGATCACTCTTATCCGCCGTTTTGATGAAATCTATGAATGTATTTCTATAGCGGCGTACTTGCTTAACAAAACTGATATAACTGACTATTCCGGTATTCGCGAGTCCTTCCATAGCGTATTGGAAACAGGCCGTCGGAGAGATTTGGGCGAGTTCGCGGGTGAGTTGCACCTGTCTTAATTGCTGATCTACACGCGCATCTGCTATGCGGGTTTGCACTTCAGACCTTTCCCTGAAGTAGGTTGCCCATAGGCGCGTTGCTGATGGATTGTCAACCGAAGGGGCTTCACTGAGTTTTGCTGCTTTCACCAATTCTGCTGGGCGAAATTCAGCATCTATGTTCGCTAATTGCAAGCGTTTTTCCGCGGATATTCTTTCTATTGATAGGATTGGATCAAGGGTACCGACGAAGAGTCCAAGTAGACTCGGGAAGATAAATGCTAAACAGACCCAAGTTAGCAATAGCCACACTAAACTGGTGATGGCATTTGAGACGCGACTTGAGAAAAACAGCCCCAAAAAAATGAAAATAGAAATATGCAACGCGAAAAGTCCGATCATCTAATTTTACGGATTGGAGACCCAACGCTTTAGCTTTGGGAGGAAAATCCGCCCTCATGAATTAGACCAAACGCCTGTGAAAAACATTTGCGATTTGGTCTGAAATGTGATATAATGAGAGTATCACGTTGGCAGACATACGAAGCATTGTCGCTTGACGATGTGTCGGTTTCCTACCCACTTCGTAGGGGTTAAAGGCGTGATACGTGAAACCCAATGAAAAAGAAACGAAAAAAGAAACAACGTCTCAGAACGTCCAAATATCAGATACGCGAGCATCCTCAGAACATGCGTCTGGGCAATATGCTTGACGACTTGTGTGATGTCCACAATCACTTTCTCAAACTTGAGAACCGATACTATCGCAGATACGGTAAGTATGCCGGTCGTTATCGTTTGCAGCCACATCTGACGAAGTTGCTTGAACGCACCCATAAGCACTGGGTGTGGATACCTCGCGACACTCTTGATGCTGTGATTATTCGTATCCATCTTTGCTTTGAGAACTTCTTCGATGTTCCGGGATTCGGTCGTCCGAAACACAAGAAGCAACGTCTGAGGAGCGGCAGAAATCCCGCTCAATCCAGAGCATAGGTTCTATTAAATGCACGATATTCATATCCCTGAACGGATCCTGACCAATTGCAGCCAAACAGTTGGGGGTGCTGCTTGGCTAGATCAATTACCTAAAGCCATTACCGATCTCAAGCAGCGATGGGCCCTGACTCTTAGCTCACCGTTTGAAGAGGAAGCGAGTTGTTCTTGGGTTGCGCCCTGTGTTCGGCAAGATGGGACACCCGCTGTGCTAAAATTCGGCTTGCCTCACATGGAGGCAGCAAACGAAATTGACGGTTTGCTTTTTTGGGATGGTGATCCAACCGTTTTCGTTTTAGAGGCAGACTTTGAACTTAATGCGATACTGCTTGAATGTTGTGAACCCGGCACCACCCTACGAGGGCAACCTGAGAATGAACAGGATCAGGTCATTGCAAAGCTCTTGAGAAGATTGTGGCGTGGGCTACCTGACACACATCCATTCCGTCCATTGTCGGAGATGATTGCCGCGTGGATCAAGGAGTCTGTGGAAAATGCAGACTGTTGGCCGGACGCAGGACTCGCCAAGGAGGGATTACGCATTTTTGAAGCACTGCAAAACGACACGCCTTGTGATGTACTGTTGGCAACTGACTTACACGCGGGGAATGTCCTTCGAGCTGAACGTGAACCGTGGCTCGTCATTGATCCCAAACCGTTTTATGGCGATCCAGCTTACGATGCAACCCAACATCTGCTCAACTGTAAAGAACGATTGCGTTCAAAACCGATCACCACAATCAACAGATTTGCAGACCTACTTGGCGTAGATTCGGAACGCATTCGGCTTTGGACCTTTGCTCGTCTAGCATCAGCTTTAGGGGAGGACCGGTATGAATCGCAGGATCTTGCCCGCAGACTGATATCATCGTAGACTGAATAGAATTAAACTTTATAGATACGGATTCAACTGATCTGCGATGTTAAATTATGGTGGATTCTAAAAATAAATGGACACTTTCGCTCCCAGTAGGTGCCGTGGTAGGTTGAAACGGCGCAGTTGGAAACAGCGCCTACTAATTTGGAGTGTCTCATTAATTCTAAAATCTACTATAGTTGTCAGCCGTCAGTGTGGTTTCTACAAAATAGTTGTCAGTTACCAATGTTAGAGAGTGTACGAAAGTTTGCAAGTTATCAACTTACAGACTTCACAACTTTAGAACACTTTACAAACTTCTGTGACTGACAACTGAAAACTAAAAAAACTGAGAAGTATTGGCCGCACCACAATGCCTTCCCAACCAACTTTTCTGAAGCGGTTAGTCTTCAATTTCGACAATCATTCGCCACCTGGCGCGCTGATGCGTACCCTTCTTCGATCGTAGCATCGGTACCAAGTTGGTTTCTATGAATTTTACGTTTGAATGCGTCTATAGATATAGCGAAACCCAACACCTTAAACGCTGTCTGCGTAATAATGTGTTGGGTTTCGCTACGTGCTGATAACCGATAATTAATTGCTTACAGCGCTTATTTCAGATCGCATTTAAGGAAGGACAGCTGCGCTGCAGTAAAGAACAAGATATTAAAGAGGATCAACAGTCCGACCGGAAAAATCACGCTTTGATACGAGGGACGTTCCTCAAACCTTGGTATAGCATTCGGATCTACCGGTTTCTGAGACAACCCCTCCCGTACAGGATAAATATGTAAACTATCTGGATCGTCTCTATCCTCCGTTTTGATAAAGTCAATAAAGGTTTGCCTATAACGGCGCACCTGTTTAACGAAATCCATATAACTGACGATTCCGGTGTTTGCGAATCCCTCCATCGCATATTGGAAGCAGACTATCGGGGAGATTTGGGTGAGTTCACGGGCAAGTTTCACCTGCCCCAATTGCTGGTCCACATGTTCATCAGTGATGCGGGTTTTCGTCTCGTACCTTCTCGTAAAATACGTCGCCCATCGGCGCGTTGCTGATGGGTTGTCAGGCGACGGTGCTTCGCTTAACTTGGTTGTCCCCAATAATTCCATCGGGCGAAATTCGTCCTCAATGTTCGCCAACTGCGCACGTTTTCGCGAGGAGACGATCTCTATTGACGGAATCGGGTCGAGGGTGCCAACAAAGAGTCCGATCAGACTTGGAAAAATAAACGCCAAGCAGACCCAAGTTAATAACAACCACACCAAACTGGTAATGGCGTTTGATACCCGACTGGAGAAAAACAGCCCCAAAAAAATAAAGATAGAGATATGCAGCGCAAAAAGCCCGACCATCCCCAAAATCCTGAGACAATCATTTGCATTAAAAGAGATATTCCCTGAAAGATAGATAATCAACACATTCATCAGGACACCAATGATGAGCGGCACCATAAGGGTAAAAAACGCACCTAAATATTTTGCTAACAATACCTGTCCGCGGGAAACTTGGTTAGACATCATTAGACTGAGCGTTCCATGAGCGCGCTCTCCGGCGATAGCATCAAAGGTAAACAGAATCACAAAAAAACTCATGAAGATACCGATGAAAACCCAATCAATCTTGATGAGCGTCGTTGCGTCACTGCCGTGATTTGAGGGGAGGTATTCAAGTGTCCACACTTCTCTCCACCTGTAGGTTTCTGTTATATCATTTCCGCCACGACTGCCGCCTGAGCGTTCTGCCAACGGAATAGCGTTAGGGATAAGTTCATCAGCCCCGTCAGCACAGAATTTGAAACGACTCGGACGCTTGTAAATCTCACCGGGACCGCGCATTGCGAGTCGCCCTAAACTCTTTTCGGTATCGTCCTTGACACGAGATAATCTTCTTTCCATCGCGCTGTTATACGCATCGACTTCTTCTCTATAGCCGCTATCACCGAAGCCGTATATGAGCGCGTTTGCCACCATCAGGACGGGCAGAAGAATGATCATCAAGGTGAACCGCAGCGTCATAAGATTGTGATATATCTCTTTCTTCGCAATATGCCAAATCATTTTTTAATGGTTGTCAGTAACCAGTTAACAGTTATCAGTCACAAGAGGTTTCTGGTAACAATTCACCTCACCGTAAAATATTTATTCCAAGGTCGGAGGATTGTTACAAAACGCCTCTTAACTGACAACTCTCACTACGAGGCAAACTGAGAACTGATAACCCTCCTTTTCAACTCATCTCATATCGAAGGAAAGACACGTACGCACCCATGAACAAGATGATATTCCATGCGAACAAGATAAAAATATCCGCCAACGCACGCGAGAGACACTCTGCAAGCGCGTTAGGTTGGTGCTGAAAAACGGGTAGATCCACGAATTCTGCCGATCCGCTATCACTCGAAAACCATGCTCGTGCTGAAAATACGTTTTTGCCGGTGAGATAGTCAACGATTTGACCTTTATAACTTCTGGACTGACGGATAAAATCGTTGTAACTCTTTCTATCCGTCCCTGTAATTGCACCAACAGCAAAACGGTATGCGTCAGCGAAAGAGAAACGGGAGAGGGTTTTAGCAAATTGCCTATTCCGTTCATCAACTGCTTCTCGTCGTTTGAGGATTGCCTCGGCTTTATTGGCATAGCGCACGCGAAGCGGCTCTTGATAACCCAATACCTCCTGAAATTTGGTGGTGTCCATCTTGTGAATCGGTTTAAGCGCGTAGAACTCTTCAAATCCGAGTTCCCCCGGAGAACTCATGTTCAACCCTACTGAGATTTCTCCTTCATAGGAAATCGCGCTAATCGGGTGTGCGTGTCCGATCATTTTGAGGACGTGGGCGTTCCGTTCTTTCTTGAAATCTTCCCACAACTGTCCAATCTGTTGCCGAGTCTCTTTTTCAGGTTGAGATTTATACAGCGGAAATTTCGCGACTGCAAATGTTGCCGCATTTGAATGAATGATCGTCAGAATCCCCCAGATAAACATCGAGAGGATCAGTGTCGTCGCTGCTTCTTTTGTCCACACCGATAAGAGCATCCCTAAAAGATAGCAGATTGACACGTATAACAACGAAACAGCGAGGACAATAATCAGGCGTAGCAGATCACCACCATCAAAATCAGTCGCGGGAGAGGCATAAGCGATAACGATCCCGACAGTGAAACTCACTATCATAATCGGAAACAGAGACAATACGCCGCCGAGGTATTTCCCAAGCACAAGCACGTCCCTCGGAATCGGATTGGATAACACCAGTTTCAGCGTACCGGCCTCCCGTTCCCCGGAAATCGTATTGTAAGCAAACAGGATCGCCAAAGCACTCAGCACGATTTTGAAGACAAAAATGACATCAATTGAAAGGAAAATTGAAAGGAAAGGGTTGTCTGATCCCTGTTTCTGCGCCGCTTTCTCCCAAATAGGTGTTGCCAACTTAATACTCACCATATCTGCACCCGACTTTTCCATCCCGACGTTAAAGATGCTGAACGGGTTCGGCTTCCTATGTGCTTTCGGATTAATTTCGCTGTAGAGGTCCCATGTGCGTATCTCTTCTTGATGTTCCTGAAGGGCAGTGTGATACGCCGATAACCGCTTTTCATAATCCTCAACCTGAACAAAAACGGCAGCAGCGGTTGAAATCAAGCAGACAATAAAACCGATCATGAATCGGGATGTCAGCACATTTGAGATGAATTCTCGCTGGATAATTAGCCAAAGTGTTGCCATAAATTTATACCGAACGCTTGAAGCAAAGTACACCTTGCCGTTCCGTGCCGACGTAAAACGTCCGTTCATCAACAACGAGAGAAGTTACAATACCGGAAATTTCGGGGGCAACCTGTTCCCACGTCTCTGTATCACTTTGCAGGCGATAGATACCAGCATCGTTAGCCCCATAAACGGCTTCCCCAGTCGTCGCCAACGATTTGATAATAACAGACTCTCCTGATTCATCGGTAAGCACACGCCAGGTAACACCATCTTTTGAATTGAAAACTCCATTGTCAGTCACCACGTGAACTGCTGAATCCACAAAGACGACCTGTATGAAATATTCAATGGTCAATGGAAGGTGCGGTGTAACGTCGTTCCAATTGGTACCGCCATCAAGCGATTGTAAGAGATGCCCATCTCGCTTACCGACATAGACAGTTTCTCCCAATGCAGCAAGTTTAAAACCTCGCCACACATTATCACGCGAGAGTTCAATCGTCTCTTCTACGCCTGTGTAGAACCACTCAGTTTCACCTGGGTTCCATCTGAAAAGTTTATAGTTGTATTCCATGTAGAAGGTTTTACCACTAACTGCGAAGTTCCCCCACATCCCTTCCCATATCAATTCATACGCAAATGCGGCATCTGCTTGGACCTGTATCAACTGTTTTAAGAATCGTTCTGCCCCAAAATCCGGGTTCTCTTGTATCAACTCGTCCGATAAAGGATCAATTGTAGAAGAAATCGTGACGATGAGTCCTTGCCCCATTTGCCGTTCGTCTTTGAAATTGAAGTTCCTTCCACCTAACACGTGACCCATCAGTTGCGCTGAACTAAAAGAAGGGGGCACCTCAGTAGGCAGGCTTAAGACATTACCATCGTTAGATAATCGGAAAATAGCAGTAGAACTACGCCGAATTCCTTTTGCATAAAGCACACCGTCGGCTTCTACGACTTGAACAATCAATGGTGGATTTTCCTTGTACGAAGGTCCATCTGTCTCTAATCCTACACTGACAGCATCCCACGATCGTCCCTTATCCATTGATTTGACGAGGTTTGGACCGACCCTCGCGTAAAGTGCAGATGACTTATTTGATGCGGACCTCGCCGTGAAACTGACTAAATCGTCTACATAACTTTCAAACCTTGTATTAAACCGGTGCCACGTTTGACCGCCATCCGTTGAGCGATGGATGCCAGTGCACCCGCGGGTATAAAAGGTGTTTGGGTCCAACGCCAAGGTGCTGCCCACACTGAACTGCATAGGCGTAATACCTGAGGACTCGATATATGTCCAAGTGTCACCGCCATCCGTTGAGCGGACCACCATGCCATTATCCCTTCCAATTAGCAATAGCACTTTTTCTGAAGTAAGCAGCGTTACCTGCGGGAGGACACGCATGAGGTCTCGTGCCTCCACAGGTGTTATATCTGTCCAAGAATCGCCACCATCGGCGGATCTGAAGACCCACCACGACAACTTCTCACCTCTCCATAGTGGCATGAAATTTTCTTGAGGCGTTCCATCGCCTTCCAGAATATTCACCGATACTGCCACATAGATATGGTCCTCCGATACGACGACAGGATCGACACTAACAATGTCATCCACCGGCAATGGCAGGTGTTCCCAAGTTCCGGCGTTAAGTCGGTATATCCCGCGATTCGTGCCAGCAAACAGCGTGCTTTGATGCATCCGTAACGAACGGATGCCAGCGTGCTCTGTCAAGCGATCATGTAAGCCATCGGTCATGGCTGTCCATGAATTGCCAGCATTATCAGATCGAAAAATGCCGTTATCAAGGCAGAGATAAAAGGTTTCTTCCGTTACTATAAGTTCTCGTGTATAGCCTTTTGGACAAGGACCGATAGAATGCCATGTTGCACCCTCGTCGGTTGAGGCGAATAATTCATGCGATGGTATCATATAGAGCGTGCCATCGTGTTCCGTTATAGGTATACTGCCGTGCGTGTCTTGACGCAGGAAGTCGCTATTAACCAATCGCCATGTTTCTTCACCAGCGGGTAATTTGTAAATACTTTCATCCCCTATAACGGCATAGAGTGTTTTATCTGAAGTTACAGATAATGTGTTTACGACGTGTCGTGTGCCGGGTTCATTCATCTGAATCCAATTCATAATATCCTCCATGAGATCCTCAGAGTGTCGGGAACCGCCCAAAATTTCATGAACAATAGGTGCTTCCTTCTTTAATCGCTTTCGGGCGCGGTGAAGTTGGCTTTTGACCGTATTCGGGGACACTCCCAAAAAATCCCCAATTTCTTCACACGTCATCTCACTCAGGTAGTGAAGAACGACTGCCGTCCGCTCACGCGCCGGTAATTTTTCGAGGAGGTATCCAACGACTTCGCGTTGCTTATCTGTCGCCAACTTTTCGGTCTGTTCCATCATATACTGGGCGTAGAGCAGTGCCTCTATTTCTCCTTCATTCATCGCGTCTAAGGACTGCATCGGAATCGTTTTCTCATCAAACCATGTCAGGAAGCGGCGGGTAGCGATCCTATAAAGCCACCCCGAAAACCGGTTTGGATCTCTCAGGGTGCCGAGTTTTTCGTAAGCCCTAAGAAAGGTATCCTGCGTGATTTCTTCAGCGACATGGTAATCTTTGACCCTCCGCCATACGAACGTGTGTATCTGTTTTTCGTACTTTTTCACGAGAATCGTGAAGGCATCTGCGTCGCCTGCTAAGATCCGTTCAACATATTTGGCATCGTCGTTTTTCATAGGTGTTCTCCAATCAACAATATTGGCTTGTGACGTGTGACAGGTATTATAGACGAGAGGGTTGCAAATTCGTACTTTTTTGTTTCAAATGTCTTGGAAAGTGCCTTCAGTTCAATAATATAGTGAATCCTAAAAATAAAGAGACACTTTTCTCCCCCGGTAGGTTCGGTTTCCTAACCGAACCATAACTGTCAATTTTAGAAGAAAAACCGCCTCGGCCCCAGGTCCGGTAGGTTCGGTTTCCCAACCGAACCGGCTCCGACGCGGAAACCTTGAAGACTTCAAAAAACCTCTTCAGTCCCGTAGGGACGCTATGTTTATAGCAGCGTTGGCAACTAAGAATCTTAGTCCCGTAGGGACGGCATGTATATCTACAGTTCCTAAAACGCTATCAAAAATCCCTAAATTGACACCTATGGTGCGGTTTCCTAACCGAACCGGTCCGGAGTGTCCTATTATAGTGAAGCCCATAAGTAAGTGGTCATCTTTGTAGCATAAACTGTTAGTTTGGGTTTCCAGTCTGAATGCCTGTTATAGGTATTCAGACTGTTTGAAAGTGCCCAATTAATATAGGTTTTACTATAATTCTAAACTTTACTATAGAACGAAGTAGAGGTAGGGAATCAACGCCGAATGCGCGTGTTGCCTTGCAGTGAGAGTCGTCGGGAGTGAGGGGTCAATATCGCGTCAGCTAAATCTCAACACGGACAAATGCGAGATAAGCACCTGATAAGAGGACTATGACGAACAGTGTTAACAACAGCATCTCCATCGCTGAGTCGTTAAAATCCTTGCTGAGGCTCAGTGTATCTTCAAATTTCGGGACTGCCTCCGGAGCGACAGGTTTCTGCGACATACCCTCGCGAATACCAAAGATATGGAGGCTTTCCTGATCCGCACTATCGGTGTCTGCGATGAATATCCGAAATTGACGCGCGTGAGATTGGACATTCTCCAAAAACTGCAGATGCCGCTCGAAGCCCGTGCCAGCATACGATTCGAGGAGATGCTGAACAATCGCTACGGGTGAGATCCGAGTTGTGGCGCGTGCTAACTTCACCTGTGCAATTTGTTGTGCTAAGTGTTCTTCATGCATGCCTCCCCGCTTTTCGGCATCTTTCATCACGAATTCACCTTGCATTTCTATTTTTTTCAATAGCCCCTCACGTGTTCCCTCTGGACGTGAGCGAAATTCATCTAAACGATCCCAAAAATCACTATCCAGTTTATCGGTGCGTTCCCGAAATTCGTCAGAAGTCATCGGTTGTGAAAACCTGCCCGCAATGGAGGCGAGTGTGCTCGGTATGAAAACAACGAGTACCACCCAAGTTAATACTTACTGTTACCCATAAGTATAGTTGTGAGGTAAGGTTCGTTAAGTTTTTTCT
>VYCT01000224.1 GCA_009843785.1 Candidatus Poribacteria bacterium
ACACTAAAAACCTTTCACCACAAACCTTCAGAAAAAAATGGGGGTAAGTGACAAGCGATTTTTTAATTGACACAACTGCAGAGATATGATACACTAAAGGGAATTATGAGTTGTCGGCACCTCTAAAAGCCATAATCGCTTTAAACTGACGGCTGATAACGATTTGGTCTTTGTTATGCCAGTTGTGGGAGGGGTCTAACCCCGACTTTCCGGAAGATCGCGGAGGAAATGCGTGAAATCAATTGATTCTAAACAAGCAGGATTAACATCAATACAAATTTTAGTTGTGGTTGTCGTCCTTGGGGTTATTGCCGCTGTGCTTTTCGCACCCCGGTTGCTCGGACAAGCTGGACGTGCACTGCAAGCACAAGCCGACGCAGACATTGAAACGCTCGGCATCGCTCTTGATAGATACGCCAAGGATAACGGCGATTATCCGTCAACCGAACAAGGTTTGAAGGCACTTTGGGAGAAACCTGAGGCACCGCCGATCCCTATAAATTGGCTGTTACCCTACATCCAGATCCCAATTACAAAAGATCCGTGGGGAAACCCATATATCTATATCCGTCCCGGTATACACGACCGGTACGGATACGATCTCATCTCGTTCGGAAGTGATGGTGTTGAAGGCGGCACAGGCGAGGCTGAGGATGTTGTCAGTTGGATCCGGCGGGATGAATAAGTCAAGAGAGTGGTAATGAGTTAGCTGTAGTCAGTCAAAAAAGGACTGTGTTAAACGAAAATCTTTTAACTGAGGACTGATAACCGAAAACTATTCCGCGGGGGGCTTATGAAAATTACTCATATCGACGTTATCAAAGTGAGAGTGCCGTATCATGAAGGCATCTACGAACTGATGACGCGCCGTAATCTTTACCAGATTGAC
Source organism: Candidatus Poribacteria bacterium (assembly GCA_009843785.1). GTDB lineage: Bacteria > Poribacteria > WGA-4E > WGA-4E > WGA-3G > WGA-3G. Next base: position 890 of record VYCT01000224.1, read on the forward strand.
TACGTCTACAAAGTCCATACCGATGTCGGACTTGTCGGGCTCGGCGATGGATCGCATCAGTCGGATGAAGTTGTTCAACGCTATATCGGTAGGAATCCGTTTGAGTTTATGAACGGTTGGGCACCGACACCGCTTCAGCAAGCCTTTTACGATATTATGGGCAAAGCCCTCGGTGTTCCAGTGCATCAACTTCTGGGGGAAAAAGTTCACGATAAAACGTCCTTCGGTTATTGGTCGATTGACATGACACCAGAAGAGTGGGCAGCTGAAGCGAAACACGCTTACGCGCTCGGCTATCGGCTCCACAAGATCAAAGCACGTCCATGGTTTGAAGTCCTTGAACAGGTTGAGGCGATCGCCTCTGTTGTACCAGATGATTATCAGCTTCGCGTTGATGCAAATGACTCGTTTGAAACCGCGGAACGCACCCTTGAGGTTGCGCGCCACCTTCAAGATTACAATATAGAATCCTTTGAAACGCCGATTCCACAAGCGGATATTGAAGGCTATCAGGAAATTAAACGCCACACGGATATGCCCATAACAATTCATTTCGGGAACCCGGATCCAATTGAAGCGGTTCGCGCAAAGATGAACGACTCGTTTATTATTGCCTATCCTGACTCACGCGCTGCAAATGCTAAACGCGAAGCGACTATCTCAAACGCTGCACATCTCCCCGTCTGGATACAGATTGTCGGGCTCGGTATCACAACCGCCTATGTCATGCATCTTGCCGCAGTGATGCCGAATGCTACTATGCCATCGATGACGCTTAATGCCTTGCGTGCTTTTGATCTCGTCACGCCATCAACAATCCCGCTTGTTGATGGATACGCGACTGTTCCAGATAAACCTGGATTAGGGGTTGAGTTGAATGAAGACGCACTTGACAATTGCCGCGTCTAAGGAGAATGAAATGAAAAAAGTAATTTCTGTTTGCCAAACGCAGGCTTTTATAGTCATTTTGAGTTTATTAATCCTCATGATGGCGTTCGGTCTTAATGCATACGCTGCGAAACTTGGTTTAGCGAGTGCTTGGCTCTTTGAGGATAACGGTGGAAAGGTCGTCAAAGATATCGTCAGTGGACACGACGGTGAAATCAAGGGCACTCTTGATTGGGTAAAAGACGGCAAGTTCGGTGGTGCCTTGAAATTCGCAGGTAAAGGTGATAGTTACGTCCGTGTTGATCACGACGACGTTTTTAATTCTGATCCTTACTCGTTTGTCGCATGGGTGAAGTTGGAAAACGCTTCGTGGCAATATGTTGTCTGGCGGAACGGGGATGTCTGGCCCGAGCCAGAAAATGTACGCCATCTTGATATATGGATTCACACTGACGACTATCCGGTGTTTATGTGGCACGTCAAGGGAAACGTTGGGCGTATTGACGGTAAAACTATCATTGCTGATGGTAAGTGGCATCACATCGCTAAAATCTATGATGGCAAGAACGTTCAGATGTTCGTTGATGGAAAATTGGATGGTGAGGAACCGAGCGGTGGCACGCTGGATACGAGTAAGTCGCCGATCTGGATTGGCGCGCGGCCTGGCAACGTTGCAGCAACTGGGCTTTTTGACGAAGTCGGGTTTTTCACTGAAGCCCTCTCTGAAGACGAACTCAACGGTGTAATGGATAACGGGCTAGCCGGTTATGCTGCTGTTGATGCAGCTGGAAAAGCGACGACAACTTGGGCACTGCTAAAAGCAACAAGGTAAAGTAATCGGCACGTGTATGAAGTTTAAGAATTTAATTCAGTAATGTATCAATAGCCTCTTGTTGTAGGTGCGAGCTGTGCTCGCGATTCCCACGGAGGCGTGCAGAACCCTAATTTATTTTTTAATCTTCGTCTGAATGTCAAATTAGAAATGGAGAAAAACGTATTATGCAAATGCACGTAGGTGGAGAATGGATTGACAAATCCGACAAAATTGACGTACTGAGTCCTTTTGACGGTTCAGTTGTTGATACCGTTCCCAGAGGAGATGCAAGCGACGTTGAAACCGCTATTCAGACGGCAGAACGCGGCGCAAAGATCATGGCAGGGCTGACCGGCTATGAACGCTATGAAATTCTGCGGAAGGTGGCAGATTTGATGGTGGAGCGCGCAGGCGAACTCGCCGAAGTGATTACCCGCGAAGAAGGGAAAATCTTAGCTGAGGCAACGGTTGAATCCACACGCGCTTCTGAAATTATCGCACTCTCTGCAGAGGAAGCAAAGCGCTTAACCGGTGAAACGATTCCACTTGAAGGCGCGCCCGGTGTCAAGAACAAACTCGGTTTTACAGTGCGTGTACCGTGCGGGATTGTTGCCGGTATTAGCCCGTTTAACTTTCCACTGCACCTTGTCTGTCACAAAGCGGGGCCCGCAATCGCTGGCGGCAACGCAATTATCATCAAACCCGCGACGGACACACCGCTCTCTGCGCTGAAACTCGTTGAACTCTTTTTGGAGGCAGGTACGCCGCCTGAAGCGATCCAGTGTGTAACAGGCCCCGGTGGCGAAATCGGTGACACACTCTGTGCAGACCGACGTGTCCGAAAGATTACCTTTACCGGCAGCCGTGATGTCGGCGAACATATCTGTAAGGTCGCGGGACTGAAGCGCGTTACCATGGAACTCGGCTCAAATTCACCGCTCATCGTTATGCCTGATGCCGATCCAGAGAAGGTCGCACGTGCGGCGGCAGCGTCTGGTTATTCTAATGCAGGACAGGTCTGTATCTCAACGCAGCGCGTCATCGCACACGAGAAAATCTACGGCGATTTCTTAGATGCGTTCCAAGCGGAGGTTGCCCAAATCAGCACCGGTAACCCACTCACAGAAGGCACGCGGATGGGACCCATGATTCGCGAAGGTGATGCCACCCGGGTCGCCGAATGGATTCAGGAAGCTGTCTCGGACGGTGCGGAACTCCTCACCGGTGGCGAGAAACAAGATCAGTTTGTTACACCTGCTATCCTTGCCAATGTCAAGCCAGAGATGAAAATCTCTTGTGACGAGGTGTTCGGACCGGCTGTTGGTGTGACGCGTGTCAATGACATTGACGAGGCGATTGCCCTCGCCAACGATACGAATTACGGGTTGAGTGCCGCTATCTTCACGCAGAATGTCGATTGGGCAATGAAGTTTGTCCGTGAGGTTGAATCTGGTAATCTGATGGTGAACTGGGGCACACAGTGGCGTGCGGATCTGATGCCGTACGGCGGGGTCAAAGAGAGCGGTATGGGCAAGGAAGGACCGAAGTACGCCATAGAAGAGATGACCGAATTGAAGATGGCGATCTTCCATTTGGATAGTTAGTCGCAGACATTGGATGTCCTAAATTTTTTAAACGTAAACCCGCTGCTGAAACAAATCGGCAGCGGGTTTATCTTTGTCTGGTCCGTATTTTACGCATTTCTGTGGACTTACGCTAATTTACTCATCTTCTTCCGTTTTGGAGGCAGCGATGACCTTCTGCGCGACATCGTCGGGCGCGATTTCGTAGTGCGAGAATTCCATCGTAAAGTTGCCGCGGGCACTCGTCATAGACTTGAGATCAATCGAATACCGGAGCATCTCGGCAAGCGGGATGTTCGCCTGAATTGCCTGCTTTTTTCCCATTTGTTCGACCCCCATCACTTGTCCACGCCGTCCGTTCAGGTCCCCGATAATGTTACCCATGAACTGTTCCGGTACCGTGATTGTAACGTTCATAATCGGTTCAAGCAAGCCCGGATCGGCTTGTTCAACGGCGGCAGCAAACGCAATTGAACCGGCAATCTGGAACGCCATATCTGAAGAATCGACAGGGTGATATTTGCCGTCAAAGAGATCGATTTGAATATCGACGAGCGGGAAACCCGCAAGTAAGCCTCTGCCCATTCTTTCACGGATGCCCTTTTCGACAGCCGGAATATAGTTGCGCGGGATCGCACCACCGACGATATTGTTAACAAACTCGAACCCTTCACCACGTGCCAGAGGTGCCATATTAATTGTGACATCCCCGAACTGCCCTCTGCCGCCGGATTGTTTCTTGTGTCTACCTTGAACGGATTGGACGCGTCGGCGAATCGTCTCACGATATGGCACCTTCGGCGGCTCGACAGCCGTCTCTACGCCGAATTTATCTGCCATCCGCTCGCGATTGACAGTGATGTGCTGGTCCCCGAGCCCCGATACGAGAAGTTGTTTGGTAACTTCATTCCGTTCAATCCTGAATACCGGATCCTCTTCAGACATCCGAGTGAGTGCTGTCATCAACTTTTCGTCGTCGCCTTCACGCGTCGGGCGGATCGCGTAAGAGAGCACCGAGTTCGGGAAGTCAATACCCGCAAGTTGAATTGGAGTATCTCTGTCACAGAGCGTATCGCCGGTTTGGGTCGCAGCAAGTTTGGTAAGCGCGCCGATGTCTCCCGCTTCTACCTGTGGTGTACTAATTGCGTCCTTACCGTTCATGAATGTTGTTTTGCCGAGGCGTTCAATCTGCCCTCGCGTCGAATTGCTGACTTGGGAATCCCCTTGTAGCGTACCGGAATAGACACGGAAGAAGCTCAGTTGTCCGGCAAATGGGTCAGCAATGCTTTTGAAAACAACTGCTGACAGTGGGGCATCTGCTGAGGGTTCGCGGGTTTCCTCTTCATTCTCAGCACTTTTTACTGCACCAACATCTGCGGGAGACGGGCATCCGTTCACGAGTATATCCATCAATTGTTGCACGCCGGTATTGTTCAGTGCCGCACCACAGAGGACGGGAGCAAACTGGTTCTCAGAAATCCCAAGTTGTAAACCGTTTTGAATTTCTTCGTCAGTGAGTTCGCCTTCAAAAAACTTCTCGATCAGTTCGTCATCGCTTTCTGCTGCAACTTCAACGAGTGCTTCGCGAGTCTCTTCAACCTGTGCTTCCAATTCACCGGGAATTTCTGCTTTCGCGGCGCGTTTGTTCCCGTCGGGTTGTAGATACGCTGCCATCTGTATGACATCAACAACACCCGCGAAATTATCTTCTTTCCCAATCGGAAGTTGGATGGGGACAGACCGAGTCTCTAAAATATCTTCGATGCTTGCGAGTGCGTTTTCAAAACTGGCGTTCTCTTTGTCCATCTTATTGATAAAGATGAGACGCGGGAGCCCATATTTATCCGCAACCTCCCATACCTTTTCGGTACCACCTTCGACACCGGTTGTCGCATCGACGACAACGACAACCGCGTCGACAATGCGGAGTACGCTATAGAGGTCCCCGTAAAAATCTTCTGCGCCGGGGGTATCAATCAGATTTAGTTTGTGTCCTTCCCATTCTGCGATACAGACTGAACAATTGAGAGTGGTTTTGCGTTCTATCTCGTCAGCGGCATAGTCAGCTGTAGAAGTTCCACTATCGACAGCCCCCATACGCTCAATTGCACCACCGTTGTAAAGCATCGCTTCAACGAGTGATGTCTTGCCTGCTCCTGAATGCGCAATAATTGCAATGTTCCGGATCTCATCGGTTCTGTATTGTTTCATACGTCCAAAAAATTCTCCTTTTTCTGTTAACCACTACGGAATAGAGCGAGCTATGCCGTTAAAATTAAATCTTAACACGATGTAACAAAAATGTCAAGAAAATATTTCTCGAAATCTTATCCCTTCGCGCGTTGCCTTTGAAGCAGATAGAGCAGAGTGCTGTGATGAGGCGGTGTCATATCGTTTTCGGGTGTGAACGCTGGGCAAGGGATTTCTGAATTATCAGTTTTCGGAGCGGTCAAATGTTGTTGGGGTTAATAATGGCGATTTCACCATGCGAAGGCATTGGAAGTGCCTCGGAATGTAGCCTTGCAAGCGATGGGGTTCTTGGCTCATGTAAAAAGTAAGGTAGGTTGTGTTCGTAGTGCTCGCGAAAAGAACACTTTTGGAACGTATTACCATCTGTCGGGGTGAGGGTGCCAGTGAGGCGATACGGTTCTTCCGGGCGCGGTAGTCGATAACCCAGCGGACGGAAAAGGTTGTTATCAATGATCATGCAGTGGAACGCGTCGGAAGTGGAAGGGGCAACAGACAGAAGGGCAGAGGATGTCTGTGTTTGTAAGGGGCCCGTTATTTCCGGATCCGATGTCGATTGCATATACTTAGGTTTCCAAAGCCAGGAAAGTACACGGAGGGCAGTTCCACCGGCGATTGCAGCGCGTTTAAGACGCGTTTTGGACATGTTAAGAGTTAAGGGGATACAACCTTCACACAACGAAAACCGTAATTGCTAAACGCGCCCGACGGAGCCCAGTTAAAGCGATGAAAAACTAGCGAGGAACGGGCAGGGCTACTCCAGGATCCGCCACGCAAGACACGAAAACCTTTTGTATGCGTCGAATCCATTACATTTTCGCCTGAGATGGGATTATGAGATGGCGAAATCTGATAGAAATTATTATCTTTTTTATCCAGACACCACTCCTTGGCGTTACCTGCCATGTCAAACACTCCGTAATCATTAGCGGGATACCTGCCGACTGGCGTGGTGTCGTTAACATTCCCTCCGTAGTTGGCATTGCTGACATCAATGGAATTTCCCCAAGGGTATTTCTGGGCTATTCTTCCACCGCGTGCCGCTTTTTCCCACTCCGCCTCTGTTGGTAACCGTTTGCCTGCCCATTTGGCGTAAGCCATTGCTGCATGCCAACTTATAAAAACAACAGGATGATCGCCTTTACCTTTTGGATAGTCGTTCTCCTTCCAGAGGCCAAGATAATCACCATTGTGATAAAAGTCGGAGATTGAATCTTTACGCCATTGTGGATTAGCATCTACAAACTTCTTGTATTGTGCATTTGTCACCTCGTGCTTGTCTATATAGAATGCATCAATGTAGACAGTATGAACAGGACGTTCGTTGTCCATTGCCTCGTCGGAGTCACTGCCCATCTGGAACTTGCCAGCCGGTATCAGGACCATGCCTCCGCGGGTACGCAAAATATGGTTTTCATTCTTCTGTTCGGCTTCACACCCGTAAAAAGTTAGCAGAAGCACCAGCAGTATCGTTGAAAGTGTTATACATTTTTTCATGAGAACATATCCTTTCTTGCTGACGAGCGAGAGACTAGTATTCTTTCAACTTTGAACTTGCGGGTATAGTCTTTTTAGTTTGATGCGT
>VYCT01000337.1 GCA_009843785.1 Candidatus Poribacteria bacterium
TCACTTTTTGTCAAGTTTTAAACTTATTGCAAGTCCAAAACGACTAATTCCGAAAGTTTATTTACATCAATAGATAAGTTTGCACGCTTCATTTCCCTCGCCAATTTCAGTTGCCATCCATCGTGATCATCCATAAGCACATAGGAAAGACCGCGAATATCTGATGGCAATTCAACGCCCCCTTTGTAGAGGAGGCATATTTGGTTGCGGTCTAGCTTCCCAATAAAATAGCCAAGTTCCAAGATAACATTCTGTCGTGCTCTGGGTTGAAGTTCATTCTGTTCTGCTTTTGCAGCCCCAACATCGTCGGGCGTTAGCAAAATCATAGCAAAAACTATGTTCTCTGCCTGTTCTTCAAATTTATCAATAATCGCTTGCAAACCACCGGATTGCTCGTCAAGTATGATTGCCTCTAAACCAAGCCTTTCTACGAACCTGGCGACAGCGTGTTTGGCTGCCTCGTCATGCCCATGGACAGTGAACACTTTTTGAGAAGCTTTTCCCTCCATACTTTCTCCTTAATTTTCACAGTGACAAGCCTAAAAAAAAAGCCAGAGCCATTCAAAGCTATTCCGTTCTTGCTTTTGAATGACTCTGGCACATAAACCTTTAGGAACATCCACTTGTCGCGCCACAATTTGTGCAACGATAGCAGACACCACTTCTCAACATAAGTGCGCCGCACTCAAGACACGGTGGGGCATCCGCATGCTGTAGCACAACCTGCTTCTCACGCGCGTCCCAAGCGTCGGTCTCACCGTTACTACCGTGTCCATACGGATGGAGTTCCTCAGGTGGCACCATCTCTTCATCAAAAGTTAGTGCGTCGGAGTCTCCATGGGGTTCTTGAGAGAGGAACCGTATGCCGAGCCACCGGAAGACGTAATCTATAATCGACTTCGCCATCGGAATGTCAGGATTCGCCGTGAAACCTGAGGGTTCAAACCGAACATGACTAAACTTATTAACAAGCGACTCTAACGGTACACCGTACTGCAACGCAATCGAAGTGAGGACCGCAACAGAATCCATCAGGCCAGAGACTGCCGTTCCTTCTTTACTCATACGGAGAAAGACTTCGCCAGGGCTACCGTCCTCATAAAAGCCGACGTGAATATAGCCTTCATGACCGCCAACGCTAAATTTGTGCGTAAGAGAAGGACGCGTGTCTGAGAGACGTTTTCTGATAGGACGTTCAACGGGGGCATCGGTAACAATCTCATCGGTTTCACTTTCCGCATCTTGTTGACTGCGAGTTGAAAGGGGTTGACTGCCTTTGCTACCGTCGCGATAAACCGCGAGACATTTGACACCGCGTCGCCACGCTTCTACGTATAGCGTCTTGATGTCATCTACTGTTGCGTCATGGGGAACGTTGACGGTTTTGGAAATAGCACCGGAAATAAAGGGTTGCACAGCCGCCATCATTTTCAAGGGGCCCATGTGATTTATATAACGAGTTCCGTGCTTACCACATTGGACAGCACAATCAAAAACGGCATAGTGTGTCGGGGAGAGATGGGGTGCGCCTTCAACTGTGCCTGTACCGCAGATGAATTCCTCGGCCTTACTAATTTCATCTTCACTGAATCCGATTGCAGAGAGGATATCAAAATTCGGATCTGCCGCTTCTTCCTCAGTTATGCCTAACCGTTCAAGACACTCTGCCCCGAGAAAACCAGGAGCAAAAGCGAGATTCAGGTCGAACGCAGTTGGCAACATCTCTGCGACACGATCGATATCTTCCTGCCTGAAACCTTTCCGCTTCAATGTATCCGGATTAATGTGCGGCGCGCCTTCAAAAGTTCCCGTCCCCACGAGATACGTAATAATCGCTTCAGTTTGCTGGAGCGTGTAATCTAAGTTGTACAAGGCATCTCTGACACTCTGGTTGACGATCTTCATGTACCCGCCGCCTGCCAATTTCTTGAATTTGACAAGCGCGAACTCCGGTTCAATTCCGGTCGTATCACAATCCATCAAGAAGGAGATTGTTCCTGTCGGTGCAATGACGCTAATTTGGGAATTCCGGTACCCCCATTGCTCGCCTTTTTCGACGCAGATATCCCAATCTGTTTTTGCCGCTTCAAAGAGTTCAGGTGGACATACAGCTGGGTCAATATTATAGGCAGCCTCGCGGTGCATCCGCATAACGTTCAACATAGCGTCGCTATTCTTGGCGTACCCAGCGAAAGGCCCAACACTCCCAGCAATCTCGGCACTTGTCTGATAGCCCCGGCCACTCAGGATAGCCGTAATAGCACCCGCATAAGCACAAGCCTGCTCGCTATCGTAAGGAATGCCTAAACGCATTAAGAGTGCGCCCAAGTTAGCATAGCCGAGTCCGAGCGGACGATATTCATGGGAACGTTGTGCTATATTTTCTGTCGGATACGAGGAGAGATCGACTATGATTTCCATCGCAGTGGCGAAAACACGAACAGCTGCACGGAAACCGTCAATGTCGAAGGTGTTATCATCTCCTAAGAATTTAGCGAGATTAATACTGGCGAGGTTGCAGGCGGAATCGTCTAAGAAGAGGTATTCACTGCACGGGTTGCTGGCATTGATCTTTCCCGTGTTTTTACAGGTATGCCATTTCTGAATCGTGCTGTCAAATTGGACACCCGGATCCGCGCATGCCCACGCAGCATAAGCGATCTTCTCCATCAATGTTCTGGCATCATATTCGTCAGCAACGTCGCCGCTCGTCCGATATGTCGTTTTCCAGGAATCGCCCTGTAGATAGGCGTTCATGAAGTCGTCAGGGATCCGTAAAGAGTTGTTGCTGTTCTGTCCGCTAACCGTACTGTATGCCTCACCGTTGAAATCGGCTGGGTATCCTGCTGCGATAAGTGCCTTCGCTTTATCCTCTTCTTTCAGTTTCCAGTCGATATAGTCAACAATCTCCGGGTGGTCCATATCAAGGATGACCATTTTGGCGGCGCGTCGCGTCGTACCGCCGGACTTGATACTGCCTGCCCATCGATCAAAGCCTTCAAGGAACGAAAGAACGCCAGAACTCTCACCGCCGCCGGAGAGGAGTTCACCTCTGGCGCGAACTTTACTAAAGTTAGAGCCTGTACCACTGCCGTATTTAAAGAGGCGCACCTCAGACCTCTGGAGCTCCAACATAGAGTCCAGAGAATCGTCAACGCTTTGAATGAAACAGGCGGAATTTTGCGGGTGTTGATAGGCATTGGTAGTGACCTTGACTTTTTCTTCGTCTTGGTCCCAATAGTAGTTACCACCGCCCCCCTCGATATTATATTCATGCCACAAGCCGCAGTTAAACCAGACAGGTGAGTTGAAAGCACCGCGTTGTGTAACAAGGATATGCGTCAACTCCACCTCAAAGTTCTGGGCATCTTCAGGGGTCGCAAAATAGCCCCCCAATTCTTCTCCAGCGCGGCGGAGCGTGCGCGCCACACGAGTAACCAGTTGGCGAACGCTGTCCTCTGCTTCTACCTCCGGAACCCCGGCTTTGCGAAAATACTTTGATGCCGCAATATCTGTCGCGAGTTGTGTCCAGTCCGCTGGTACCTCAACCTGCTCCTGTTTAAAGATGACATCACCTTTTTCGTTATAGATGACCGCATCGCGACGTTCCCACTCCAACAAATCGTACGGATGAACGCCAGACGTAGTAAAATAGGGTGTGAAAGTGAGACCTGTCCGATCACCGCCGTTAGGAGGTTTTGGAGAGGTTGCCCCTTCATCAACCTCTTTCGGATTATCAACTGTCATACTCATACCTCTCTGGTTATCGGTGCACTGAAAAAAGCACCCGTGAAAACCGTTTTATGATGTGTGCTTGGAAGCACGTCTATAAATATTTCTGAATTATGATTAATTTTCTTTTAGAACAATTCGATGATAACGTTTCTTGCCAGCACGGAGAAGCAAAGCGTTCTCCTCAAGCAAGTCAGTACCAACGACCATATCTATCGTCCGGTACTGTTTTTCATTGATGTAGGCACCGCCTTGCTGAATGAGCCGTCGCGCGTCGCTACGCGAATTTGCTAACCCGACTTCATGGAACAGTGCCATGATTGAAATGCCACCGTCAAGCCGTTCCAATGGAATCACAGAAGTGGGCATCTCAGCTTCATTGAGGTTGCCTCCCCCAAACGCAGCGCGCGATGCTGCTTGTGCTTTGTCCGCTTCCGCCTTTCCATGTGCAAGCCGTGTGACTTCGTACGCGAGGATCTCTTTTGCCTCCCGAATCGCTTCATGCTCTAAATTGCCGAGTCGTCGAACCTCGTCCATCGGTAGGAAGGTAAAATACGCGAGGAACCGCGAGACATCGCGATCGTCCACATTGATCCAGTACTGATAAAATTCATACGGCGATGTCCGTTCAGCATCCAGCCAAACCGCGCCGCCTGCAGTTTTTCCCATCTTCGCGCCATCTGCTGTCGTGAGCAGTGGGAAAGTGACAGCGTGAACCCGTTCGCCTTCGATCCGGCGGACGAGATCAACACCGGCAAGGATATTGCCCCATTGGTCGTCTCCACCAAGTTGGAGACGGCACCCATATTTCTGAAAAAGACACAAGTAATCGTAAGCTTGGAGGAGTTGATAATTAAATTCAAGAAATGAGAGACCGAGTTCACGTTCAAGTCGTTGCCGATAGCCTTCTACCTTGATCATCTCATTCACCCGAAAGTGTTTGCCAATACCGCGTAGAAATTCAATGTAGTTTACCTTAAGCAACCAATCAGCATTATTGAGGAATCTACCTGCCTTCAAAGTAGTTTGCGAATTATCAGCATCCGCTATTTGATTATCAAGATTTAAGTAACGTTGCAGCTGCGCGAGGAGACCCGTGCCGTTAGCTGAAATTTGTTCTTGCGACAACATTGAGCGCATCTCGGTTTTGTCAGTCGGATCGCCTATCATTGTTGTCCCACCGCCGATGATTGCAATCGGTGTGTGCCCTGCGCGTTGCAAGTGTGCCATCGCCATTATCGGGACAAGACTCCCAACGTGCAGACTCGGTGCTGTCGGATCGAAACCGGCATAGTAAGTCACTCGTTCTTCAGCTAACAGGTTGGCGATTTGCTCAGTGTTTGTAGTCTGTTTGATAAAACCCCGTTCTTTCAGGGTTTCAAAGACGTTGTGCATTTTTCGTCCTGTTTGAATTTAGATTTTTTTCGGTTTTATTAGAAGGAACTCGGTTGGTGTGGTTCCCATCTCTGTCTGGACCTATGAACAGCTGCCACACCGAACACATGAGAGGTACGATGGAGAATTTAATAAAAGATTTATGCTTGCAACCTGATACAAAAATTAGGGATAAGGATTCTTACGAAAATATCCTTAGCCAATATTATATAGAATTTTTTGGGCTCTGGCAAGTAATTTTTCTGAAACTTTTGAGATTAACCCGAAGCGACCTTGACACGTCTGTAGACATCCTGCAAACGGAGCTCACAGTCTATAGAACGAAGCGATAGGACATCCGAAAGTTCCTGAAATTCGGTCTGTAGCCACCTGGACCCTTGGCGACAATAATGTTCAACGTGAATCTTATCTTGGGAGATAAGAATGTAATCTTTTAAGGAATCAATTTGCTGATAATGCTCAAATTTCTCACCTCTATCATAAGTTTCAGTTGAGGGTGAAAGTACCTCCACTATGACGGTCGGATTGAGGAGCGTGTCAAAAACATTATCCTCAGGAACGGGTTCGCCGCAAACAACGACAACATCTGGATAAAAGTAGGAGTCTATTTCGGTAACCTTCACCCGCATATCACTGGTGGCGACCCGACACTCGCCATTCATCAATTGAATGTTAAGATGAGTTGCTATATTCACCGTAATGAAATTATGCGCGAAACTTGCCCCGGACATTGCGACTATCTGTCCGTTTAGGTATTCGTGTTTCGTAGCAGCTTTACGTTCAAAGGCAAGGTATTCTTCAGGGGTCAGATAGGTTTGCGCTACAACAGATGACATGTGTGTCTCCATAAACCTTGCTTCAGATGCCTAAATGGGTTGGAGCAGGCCCAGTTCCAAAATTCAAACCTGCTAAAAAAATAAAATTATTCATCTTCATCTTCTGCGTAAGAATGCCCACTGAAAATGGCGCGGACCTGCTTGGCAGTCTTCGGTCCCGAAAGTAGTTTCCCGATCCGATCGCCTTCCTCCTCAAGCAACGCCTTGACGTTCGTTAGCACTGCCTCCAGTTTGTCCCCAGGAAACTTGCAGGCACCATTTTCGTCCATGTGGATAATTTCACCCGGTGCGACATCCATTCCGGCTATTGAGACCGGTACGTTGACCGCCTGAACCGCCATTGCTCCGTGTCCAGGTGTGATACCGCTTAACAAGTACTGAAATTCCATCGGTCGGATTTCGTCAATATCGCGAGATGGACCGTTTGAAATCGCGCCTAAGCAACCGATTGACTTCATCGCTGCCGTCATGTTGCCACCGGCTAAGCCGACTTTATTCGCGAATTCGGGTGGAAATTTTTGCTCGAAGGCTAAGATTGTTGGTTGTTGAGAAGCACCTAACGCATCTATAACATCCATAAAAGAGAGTTCTGAGTAATTTGGGTCAGGTAAACCGTAGACGCACGTCACCGCGTACCCAGCCACCGCGCCAAGTTCAGGGTACATACAACGGAGCGTCGTATCCGTATACCAATTCTCCGTCCACGGGTTGTAAAGTCCAAGGCAAAGTGGACTCCCCGGATACGTAGCAACCACATTCGTGATTGAAGGCGTATCGTATTTACGCAGTTCTGCCAACATTTCCTGTTCTGTTAATGCCATATTTTTAATTTTCCTTGCGGTTAAGTAGCGTAGGTTGGAGCATTCACGTGCCTTTGTGTAGAGTTGAAGAAATCCGCAGAAATCCGCAGAAACACCCTATCAAAGACCCCTATCAAAGACCCCTATCAAAAACCCTTCCACTTCGTTTCAGGCTTAGTGTTTTGGATCTCGGGGATGCTATAGGTTTTAGACAGGCATTGTCCTGCCAGCATACGCTCGTCCGATGCGTGCGGCTTCTTCGCCGCCACCAGTGATCCGTACACCAGCGTCAATGCTCGCCTCAATTGTATCAGGGGACGTGCTTTCTAAAAATCGGATGCCAGCGTTTTTGCACGCTGCAAAGACGCGATCCCGTGCATCTTGCAATTCCTTCGGACGCGGATTCGGCGGGTTTTTATAGCCAAACGACATACTCATATCCCCCGGGCCCCACTCCGCGAAAGCGATGCCGGGTACCTGCGCTGTAATCTCGACGTTTGCTAATGCACGTTTATTTTCAAATTTGAGACCTAAGAAGAGTTCGCCATTTGGGTTCAGGGGCCACGGATCGGCGACATCGAGATATTCGTTAGCGGAAATGCCCCAGATAGGTGCGGCGGAACCTTGACCTGCTGAACCGCGTCTGCCGACATCCAACTGCGTACCAACACCGATTGTCTGGAACGGGTACCGGCAGGCTTCAACAAACGCTTTGACCGCCTCTGGAGATTCGGCGTGACAAAGGAGGAGTCCATGCACACCACGTGCGAGGAGCTGCCGCATCTGCCAACCGTTGGCACGAATAACATCTGCGCTGATGCCATCTACCGGCAATTCGACAATGACTGCTGGGGTTTTGTGTCCACTATTCGTTGGACCGCCATCAGCAAGACCGCGCATGAAGTTATCCAACCCACCGAGATCGAAACTTCCGTGCTCCATGCCGACGTTGATATAGTCTGCCCAAGTCTTTGCCATCGCGAGCCCCGCATCATAGTTCAGGTTCGCGCCTGTGTGGCTGCCAGTGTAGAAGACAGGCAGGTCATCTTCCAGTAATTCAATCGCTTTATTAACGCGTTTTGGCATTACGGATTCTCCTTGTTAATTTAACGTGCAAAATGAAAAATAGTTTCAATCGCTTCCGACGTTTTTGCGGTGGAATAATTTAAAAATAATTCAAA
>VYCT01000356.1 GCA_009843785.1 Candidatus Poribacteria bacterium
ATATCAATATCTGTGAAAATAACAAAAACAATGAGTTAATTAGCACAAGTCGTAACTTAATAAAAATGTTGACTTTTCTCACATTTATGCTATAATAATACAAGAAATATGTTGCATGTATCCAGACTCTCCCAACTGAGGATGTTAACAAGGAAACTTTGAATGACTTATATTGACGGATTATTGTCATCGTTGACACGTATCAAGAAAGCGCGCTCATTACGCGCCGCCTCGTGGGATACGACAGGCAGGAATAACGACGCATGGAATGTCGAACCCGGTGAAACCCGTGTCATCGCGGACATTCAAGGCACCGGTTGTATCAATCACATCTGGATGACTCAGCCGAATGGGTATCGAAATGTACTGATTCGGATGTTCTGGGACGATGAGGAACACCCAAGTGTCCTCTGTCCACTGGGCGACTTCTTCGGACTCGGCAACGAAATCGTTAATTCTTACGATTCTATCCCCTTCTCCGCCTCCACGCACCAAAACAACACGTTTAACACAGGCTGCGCACTCAACAGCTACTTGCAGATGCCTTTTAACCACAGCGCGCGGATTGAACTCGTCAATGAAGGCGATACAACCCATCGTCAATACTTCTATGTCGATTATGAACTGTACCCCGAACCACACGGTGAGGACATTGCCTATTTTCACGCACAATTCCATCGCGAAAATCCGTGTGACGGATGGGGACATGAAATTACCGTGAATACTCCCGAAGCCAATATCATCAATGCAGAACGGCTCGCTTGGGACAACAATTACCTCATCTTATCTGCCGAAGGCAGAGGTCATTATATCGGTTGTAACCTATCGGTTACCAACTTCCAAGGTACGTGGTGGGGCGAAGGCGATGATATGATCTGGGTAGACGGCTATAAGTGGCCCCCCGACTTGCACGGCACCGGTTCAGAGGATTATCTCAACCAAGCTTGGGGGATGCAACAGAACGCCTTTGCACACAACGGCTCCGCGATTCACGAAAATAATACCGACGGTTACCAAACCTCCTATGTCTATCACATCGAGAACCCCGTCCGTTTTGAAAAGGAAATTCGGGTAACGATTGAGCACGGACACGGCAACCACCTCAGCAATGAAATGGCTTCTGTCGCCTATTGTACCAAATTGAACCGCATGCCCCCTTCGGCATTTTACCCGTCGCACAACGCAAGCCGGTGTTGAAGGATGAATCTGGTGCATGGCAGATTGAAGCATCCGCCCAAACACCATCAGCGGAACTCCTGCTCAACGATGAGATGAAAGAGATGAAACAGAAATGGAGCGAAAAAAAATAAATGCTTACCGGTTTTCAACAGTTTTTAAACGCTTGTATCGGACAAACAGAGGACGAAACGGATCAACCCGACGATGCACAGCGCGATGACGAATCCCAAACGGAATTAGAAGATAATTCCGTAAATGATACTGAACCCACAGATACCTCCGCTTCTGAAGGTGCAGAAACCGAAGAAAACGACGCACCATCTCCACCGGAGGAACCACCCCCAGCGGACGATGCGCCTCCTGTCACGATAGACGAGGGCACCGAAATGCATACGGACAGCAGTGCCGAGACTGACGAACCAGACGCTGAAAACGTTTCTGATGAATCAAGTGACGAGATTTCCGATGCCGCGCCCGCCGATAGTGATCAGCCGCCCCAATCCTTAGAACCGGCTGATTCGGTGTCCGAAGACGATACGGAAGCCGAACCAGAGGCTGCCTCACCTGAACAGGAAACTCCTGAACAGAAAACTGATGTCAGTCCACAAACTGCAGATAGCGAAGACACGGAAACTGAAACGCAAGAAACCGACGAAACAGACAAAAGCGATGATGCCGAAACAGCACCGGAACGTCCACAAGTGGAACTCGGAATTGTTGAGGAGATTTACGATTTTGTGGAGATGTTCGCACAAAGCACTGTTTCTGGGACGGAGCAGGCATCGGCAAGTGGGACAGATTGCGCAGGTGGTATCATGAAACCTGCAATCTTTGAACATCCAACGCCAACAGAAACCGCGAAAATTGACTATACCCTCTCACTTCCCGATGTTGATGAACAAGAAAAACTTTTCTTACACTTTGCCATCGGCTTGCGAGACGGGGTTGTGTTTGACGACGAAGCGCGACAGCCCGGTGGTGTGAAATTTGCTATTGAAGTTTTTGACCTGCATAATAATGTCGGTTTGGAAGCTGTACCGGATAGATGTTTTGAAGCAGTCTCTACAGAGTGTCGCTGGGCAGAAAAAGGCGTTGATCTAACGCGCTACGCAGGCAAAGAAATCGTCGTCTCATTTTTGACGGAATGCAACGTGGCGGGCAATAGCAACTACGCTTGGGCGTTATGGGGCAAACCGCAGTTACGTAAACCCAAGCAGACCACCCTCCGAAAAAGAAAAAGAGATGCCGAGCCAGAACTTCGATGCGGCCTCGCAATCCTACACTTCAACGATGAGAGCACACAGCTCCTTGAGTTCAACCAACCGACATCAACAGCAGTTTCCTCACTAACTGACTTTTGCCTCGAATCCATAGCATCCGAAGAACCGCCCGTCAAAATATCGCTTTATACGGCACTCCCCAAATTAGAGATTGTCAGTGTCGGCGCAACGACAGCTATCGTCGCTGCGGGCGAAGACTTTGAAATACAATGTACACTTCGGAATACCGGCACCGCGCCGCTCCGTAAGACGGATGATGTCCGAATTTCTATTAACGGTGTAAAATTAAGGCGGGGACGACCGAGACAAACTGTTAGAGAACTTGAACCGGGCGAAGAAACTTCTCTTTTCTGGGTCGCACGTCGTTTTCCACAACCGACTCTCGCAACCGCCTCAGTTTCGCTCAAATCCCAAACCGCAGCCGGTGAAGCGCGGGACACAGTTCAAGGCAGTATTGCAATTCGTACTGCACCTCCCAAACTTGAATCCAAAGTGGTGAAAGAACTTTACACCTACACTGCGGAAGACGGTAGTGTTGTCATCGGAAATAAAAACCTGCGTATCCTTTTTGTGCGAGGATCTGGAACTACTGAAAAAACCGATAACGGAAAAGGTGAAGACCCTACCGGGATCGACGAAAACGCTACGGACAGCGGCTTTGAATACTATGTGTTATCTGTCACCAAAGGTGGCAATTATCAACAGGTGGCAACCTGTCCAGCACTCTCTGAGGTTACCTACCTTGATGCATCACAAAACCGTCAAACACTCCAACTTGTTCCGACTGCGTATCAACTCGCAGGGAACAATCGCGGTGAATCCGTCATTCGGCTCAGCGGGGCAGATACGGATGCTGATGGAGTGAAATGGAACTATGAGATGCAGTGGATGCTTGCTGAAGATGCAAAGCGAATTCAAACAGAATGTCAGTTGCAAACTGATGGCAACAGAGAACTTCTCGCCTTCAGCGGTCCGATGCTATATGCAGGACAGGGACGGAATCGCGAAAAGAAGACAGCAGCACTCTTCCCCGGACTTGAATTCTTAGAGAGCGATGAACGCTCTTCAAGCACGCGGGATGCAGCACCACCGCTTGACAACCGTCTTGTACCGCATCCGTGTAAAATTACAGTGCCGGTCCTGGCAGTAGAGATGCAAAAGACGCTCGTCGGTATTATCTGGAATCCGTTGGAAACTTGGGACGGAGAAAACCAGATGCTTTCCGCAATATTCGCCTCACCCAATTGGCATCAGCGTCAGAAAAACCATGCACTCGGTGTGTTCTTACCGACTATACCGACTTGGGTTCAGGAGAATCAAACAGAGGCTTCTATTCCCTACCCGCTGACAGCGTCGCGTCCAGTAGCCATCAAGACCGAAATCATTGTTGATGGAAATGCCTCTATTTTAGATGCTCTGACACACTGGACGGATGCTTATGGGACCCCTGAGCCGCTGCAACCCCCGCGCAGTGATGAAGAAGAAGTACTGCTTTCACGGCACGGATTTATGCACACTACATGGGACGAAAATACTCGAAAATCCCGTCATTGTATCGACTGGGCAGCACACAACGAACCCGGGTTCGGCACGCTACTCTGGTACGACTACCTCGCTACGAAAGATGAGCAGGTCAAGGAACGGGTGCAAGAAATTATAAGTAATACCGTAGCCGATGCGGGGCCAGAAGGCTTAGCGGCACGCGGTTCCTGTCACATCTTGAGATGGGAGTTCCCGTTCTATGTTGGCAGTCTTGATGCCGCGTTAACTTACATGGAAGCAGAGGCGCAGCAACGCATCGCTACACAAGAATCAGATGGAAGTTGGCGGTGGCATCCGACCAACGAGAAAACGGCTATCCTCGGAAAAGCAGGTGAAGCGGTACTCGGTACCTGCGCAGAATCGGCACTTCTACTCCTCAAACACGCCCGGATTACCGGTAACAAAACCTCGCGCGAGGCGGGTTTGAAGGCACTTGAATTCATGAAACAATTCTCCCTGCCACGGGGCGCACAAATGTGGGAATGCCCGATGTACCAACCCGATGTTCTCGCAGCCGCACACGCAATCGGTGCTTATGTTGAGGCCTTTGAACTTACCCGACAGAAAGGGTACTTCAAGCGGGCAACCTATTGGGCAGAAACCGCACTACCGTTTCTCTACCATTGGCATCTGTCTGACCGACCCGGCATGCATTTCGCTTCAATCCCCGTTTTCGGAACGACTTTCTATACACACCCTTGGTTTGGCGTACCTGTCCAATGGAACGGATTAGTACTTGCCTATTATTTACAACGTTTGAATCAACACACTGAAGATGAACGGTGGCATCAGATTGCTGAAGGCATTACCGTGAGCGCGATGTATCAGCAGTGGGAGGACGGTGAACGCAAAGGCACTTACCCCGATGGGTTCTACGGTTTCTGTACCGAAGGCAAGGGGCCGCATCTGAATCCTGAGGATATTATGGTTAACATTTATACCCTCCGGGGACTCGATCCCAGTATTAAAACCGCTATCACTGGTGATATACACCTCAGTTCTGGAGCGAAGGTAGATGCACTCACCTTAACCAACGACGGTCAACTGAACTGGCAGCTCAACTACGCCGAAAACGAGATAAGTTATGCCCTCATTGTTGGGTACGGACGTGTCCCACAAGCACTTCGGGCAAGATACCAATTCGCATTGTCTTCGGATGATACCGCAACCGCTACTGGAGAGGAACCGCCAAGTGATGCTGAAGCTGTTAACGGATCCGGTAAATATGCCGAGACTGAGATTCCCCTTGTACAAACGCTTGAGGATGTTGAATCCGGATGGCGTTATATTGAAGATAAGGATGCCATATTCGTAAAGTACCTGCACCCTACCACGGAGGTGCAGTTTGAAATTTCTTAACTATGGACCCTGTTCGGGGTTCCTGTCGTCAAGACCCGTGTTTTCTGACAAGGTCCATAATCGCTCTAAGGAGACTACAAAATGGCTAAGAAAATTGTTTTCACCACGTTCGTTCTGGTTACCGTAGCGATTGTTGCACTTGTTATGTTCACGCATAATGCAAATGCTCAAGCTGACGCGGCCGCGGCAGAGGCACCAATGGTAGACTTCAAAGTCTTGGGCGGTTTTATCATTGAAGGCGTTGTTTTTAGTATCGTCGGGTTAATAATCCTGATGGTCGGCTACAAGGTCTTTGACGTAGCGACACCGTACGACCTAAACCGTCAGATCGCCGAAGAGAATAACGTCGCTGCCGGTGTCGCTGTTGCGGGGGTCCTCGTCTCACTCGGCATCATCGTCGCCGCTGCAATGGGCGGATAAAGTTGGCATCGTGGCGGGACTGAACATGCACACCTCACAAACGGCGCGAGCAACATCGCGCCGCAACCGACGAAATTGTATTGATCTATATCCACGCCCAAAAAACGAAGGAAGATAGAGCAATGGCACAAACACCCTATTTGGCAGATCAGGTTGTCAGCGATGAACAAATACACGAATGGGTTGAGACATTCAACCAGAAAGGCTGCCTGTTCTTACAAAATGTCTTGACACCTGATCACTGCGCACAGCTTCGACAGGATTTAGAGTGGGCACTTGAAAACAACCCAAACGGTCTAAATGGTGGAAGTCCGACAAGTCGCATGCACTTGAGCCATCGGATGTTTGAACACAGCGAAGCCAATCGCCGATTGTTTGATCTCGAACCGATTGTCTCTTTCGCTGAGGCGCTTGTCGCGGAAAATTGCCACGTTATTCACAACAATTCGTTCCAAACTTTTCCCGGCGGCGGAATCACCTCGTGGCACCAAGACGACGCACCGCACTATATCGTTACCGAGGGCGAACCGCCAAAGAACATCCGGTTGCCAGTCCTACTCTTTACAGCGAATTACTATCTCACCGATGTCACCGAGATTGAACACGGCGGGACAGAAGTTGTCCCAGGCTCACATCTTTTTGGCGCATCACCGCCGAATCCGATAGATGGAACAGAGTGGAAAGAAAAAGTTCAGTATAATCTTGGCAAAGCCGGAAGCGTTATCATGTTCAACAATCAGGTGTGGCATCGCGGCGGGCCCAACCAGAGCCAGCGTACCCGATATATTACCCAGGTGACTTACGCACGCAGACTCGTCGGGCATAAGTATTATCCGTTTATGAACTACAATATGCCGGATTCTGTCTACAGAGACGCAAGTCCGCGTTTACGTCGATTACTCGGTTTCCTCAATCACGGGGCTTATGGGTAGTTTCCGTTATGAAAGCAGTTGTTTTTTCAGAACAAGGCAGCACGGAGGTGCTTCGCTATACAGATGTGCCCAAGCCAACACTTGACGCTGACGAAGTACTCGTTAAAGTTGAAGCCTGCGCCGTGAACTACCTGGACCTCCATGCACGACGCAACCGACCCGAGATAGCGGAGAAATTCCAACGCGGTGAGATACCCCATATACTCGGATCTGACATCGCTGGGACAATCGCAGAGATTGGGGACACAGCCCGCGGTGTAACCCTTGGAGATCGGGTTGTCCTCGCACCCTGTATTCCGTGCGGAGTCTGTAGCGACTGCAACACCGGTACGGAAAACTTGTGCGACACGCAGGAACTCATCGGCTTCCAAACCGACGGTGGGTATGCTGAATATGTGAAAGCACCTGCACAAAATGCCATTCAGATACCGGACGCACTGTCATTCGTTAACGCCGCTGCGATGCCGATTGCGTATCTCACGGCATGGCACATGCTAATGACCCGTGCCGTGCTGCGTCCTGGCGAGGATGTCTTAATTCTTGGCGTAGGCGGGGGGGTCGGCAGCGCGGGGCTACAAATCGCAAAGTTGACCGGGGCAAGAGTCTTGGCTACCGCAAGTAGTGATGAAAAACTCGCACGTGCCCGTGAGATGGGCGCAGACATTACGATTAACTACAAAGACATGGATTTCTCAGAGGTTGTACTTGAGGCGACGGATGGACGAGGCGTGGACGTTGTGCTTGAACATGTCGGGGCTGCAACGTGGGAGCAAAGTATTGCGAGCTTGGCTAAAAATGGGAGGCTCGTCTCTTGTGGTGTTACAACAGGCAACATCGGGACAATTAACATCCGAAAACTGTATCAGAAGCAGCTAACCGTAATGGGATCAGCACTCGGTACAGTAACTGAACTTCGGACGCTTGTACATCTCGCTTCACAAGAAAAATTGGAGCCCATTATAGACCGGACTTTGCCGCTACACCGGGCAAGTGAGGCACATTTATTGTTAGAGAACCGTCAAAATTTCGGTAAGGTAGTTTTACGCAATGCTTAGAACCCCAGGTCCGGTAGGTGCGGTTTGATGAAGTTTAAGAATTTAATTCGGTAATGTATCAGTAGCCTCTTGGTAGGAGCGAGCTGTGCTCGCGATCCGTAACAATTACCGA
>VYCT01000019.1 GCA_009843785.1 Candidatus Poribacteria bacterium
TTTTTTTTGTCAAATTTTAAACTTTTTGCAAGTCCAAAACGACTAATTCCGTAAATTAAAGCTCGCCTTGCGTGATCGTTTTCCAAATCCGACAAATCAAATATCGCTGTTGCTACTTCAGATAACTCTCCTGACTTTGAGCAAAAAGCACTGATAAAACTACTAACATCCAAAGATTTACAACCTCGTTCTACCAAAGATTCAATAGTACGACTTGCTCTATTGATGATTCGTAGTAGTGGAACCTTAGAAGAGTTATTTTCGCCCAATTTTCCAATACATCGT
Source organism: Candidatus Poribacteria bacterium (assembly GCA_009843785.1). Lineage (GTDB taxonomy): Bacteria > Poribacteria > WGA-4E > WGA-4E > WGA-3G > WGA-3G. The sequence goes on from VYCT01000019.1 coordinate 286, forward strand.
TTGAGGAAGGTAAGAAGGTCAGCATCTGATTGACTCGGTCTCGTTGAACCCGACAACCACCTAATTATATAACCCTCTTGTGCCACCGAAAACCCTTCTCCTGCCATAGCCTCGATTAATCTCATCGTGAAATAAGGACTTTTACCAGTATACAATCGGATGGTTGGAAAAGCATTAAATCTGATAGTAAGTTTCCGACTAACGAGTTCTTGGGGTAATTCATCTTGAAGTAATTCATCTTGAAAATTAAGTTGCTTAATTTTCTCAATCAATTCGTTCAATTGGGGCATCAACTCTTCAGTTGTCTTCGTTAAATCATCAATCATCAAACTGCGATCTCTAATTGAGCAAAAATTCAGCAAGCGATAAAAAAGGTTCTCAGTCTTCAACTCCTCATTGATAGCTATGTCCGCAAGATCATTGAAAGATGAATCAAAATTATTCCATGGTGCAATTGGGCCCTGTTGTACATCATTTTTTATTAGTTCCCTGTACTCCGATATTTTGTCCATCAAATCCTTATCATTTTTGATTATTTGTGATATTTCTGAAGAGTCATTGTAGACATCTTGACGTATCTGATTAAGATTACTATAATCGGAGTGTGGATCAAACACAATAGTCTTCGCCCCGCGGAACATTAGATCTTCTAAAAGTACAGCAGTAGTGGTTGTCTTTCCCATTCCGGTCATGCCGAAAACACAAGCGTGCATTGTAATGATTGAGTCTGCATTTAAAGATACCTGTGCTTGAGTTTTCCTACCGGGGATTTCTACATACCCTAGATGAACATGCCATGCCTCATCCGCTGAGTAAAGTTGGCTAAGTACTTCATCAGATAGTAGTTTAACTTGCTGACCGGGTTTTATCGGGTGCGTTAAGAGTTCTATCTTTTTTGATTCACCATTATACCGACCAACAACTTCACACTTAGCTTGATAAAGTGTAAATCGACGTGACATCATTTCTGGAAATCTAATCCCACTTCCATCCCCTTCTGAGTAAAATTTAGCTGTATCTTTTGCTAAAAGTGGGTTTTCTGTATTCACATCAACGACACGAGCAACAATTCTGCTGCCATCTTCCTGCAAATCAAATTCAACATAGGCGAACTTTAATTGATTTTGACGTTGTCCATCTGCATCACCAAACAAAAAGGAAAATTCCCGCGTTGATGTTTCGCCAAAAATAACTCCCAAAGCCATTATTTTTCCTCCCTTCACCCACGATCATGAAAATCTCTCCGAAACTTTTGGGTGACATCTAATAGAACATCCCTTAACCTAACATCGCTTAATCCGAGTCGATATAAAGCCCTTGTTGCTTGTTCAACAAGGTATGATTCAGTAACCATTGATATAACCTGTTTTGGCATCCGCGCCATTTTATCAGCATAATACAAGAATATTGGTAACCCATAACTGCCGTATGGAAGGCTTGAAATATAGATTGAAGCCAATACCTCTTTCCAATCTTCCACATTCCCTCGCTCTAAAAATTCCACTCGAATAGGAGTCTTGAGTGGACTGGTTCGAACAAAACTCATTAACATTCTATAGTTATCAAACGGATATAAAGTATCTACAATTTGATTGATTAAAGTTTCGCGTGATGGATCTTCAGATATAAATGAAGATCCAAACCTAAACTCAAAGACATCCTCATTCCTGCCACATGTGAAATATCGTCGGATCGGCACGGGTAAGGTAAATTCCGACTTAATTGAATACTCATCATCAAACTTGAGTGAGAAAGCATGAATCATTTCATCATCCCACCCAGATTTGGTAATGAATTCGCGAAATCTCTCCTTGATGTACCGCCTATTAAATTTCACATCGTAAACCCCAAACAATTGGCGAAGGATTGCCTGATTTCCAGAATTTTGCCCAAAACGTTCAACTTGATATTGGACATATAACTTTGAACGTTCCGTTGATCGAGGGTTCTCCACACAACCGATCAGATGAAAACCCTCTTCCTTGGCTAAGTCAGATAATCTTTTGAGAAGAGAAAAATAAAATCCGATTCCCGAGATTTCCCCTGCCCTAACTCTTGCTTTGATATTATTCACCCTCTCCCTAGAAAACAGTCCAATAAACTGATTTAAGCTGTCTTGATAGGCTGCTTCATCCACTATTGAGTCTAACAACCCACCACTAGCAATAGCATCTATTTCATCAGTGGTATGTATTAGTGGGGCTGTATCAGCTGTAACAACCTCTTTGATATCCTTTTTCCGAAAAAGAAGATTCAAAAATGGAGCGATTTGTCGGATCAGCGGTCCATGTAAGATGACCGCATATATAGGTTGATTCAAAAACTGAAGAATCTTCGCGGTATAGAAAGCGACATATAGGTTGAGTATGTACGTTAAGAGAGCCATTTTCCTATCAAAATCTTCCTCATCTTGAAGACGCAGAATTGATGAGACAGCAAGGACCTTTTCCTTTGGTGGTTCTTGTGACTGCGGGATTTGGTATCCGAACGCACAACTATGCCTGTATGCAACTTCACCCACAAAATTCTCTTCATCAACAATAGATTCATCCACCGAAATGATCCATTTGCCTTCCATTTCAGAACACACTTTCGATAGGATGTTTTTATCAAAGTTCGACCGTCCAATAGTATACTGAAAGGATTCTATGTCTTTGTCATAAGGAGTGCCAATAACATCCCTAATGTGATCGTTTCCCAGAAATTCAATGTTCGTACTAACTAACTTTTCAAGGTCTCCTTCAGACAAGTCATCAAACTGGGTCAGAATATTTTCTAAGACGCGCTTGCTAGCATCTTTAAACGCAGCATCTACTATAAAAGGAAAAAATAGTTGGTCATTCATGTATTCCGTTCCATAAAGCGGGTAGTTTCTAGTACCGCTCCTGAGTTGAAGTAAGATGTGTCAGTTTCAATCAATACGGTAAAATTCCTATGATTATCTCCGATATAGTAGCACGCTCATTGATTAATGTCAAGTTTCTCGATTGGGATTCCCGCCAAATACAGCACGTAAAGCCGCCGAATGTGCGTTTAGTATTTGAGAACTGCCAAGAATTCGTATCCTATTCCACTTTCAGTAGAGGTAAATGTTTAAAACATCTGTCAATTTATCTCCTGTAACCAGATATATGGATTTTCGACGCGAACTCGGAGTTGGGCGCGGTAGCGTTTCGCGCGTCTTAACATCCGGTCATCAGTTGTGAGAAGGATATCTGCGTTGCCGCTTTCGGCACATGCAATATGCAAGGCATCCAATTCCTTGAATCCTAGGCCTTCAAGTTCTTCGCCTCTCAATATTTCTTCGCCACCAACGAAGATAGTTTGATACCCCAATTGTAGCAAAGTGGTTAAGGAAACACGTTGATCTAAATCAGGGTTCTGGTTAATTTCAAATTGCAGAATGCTGCTAGCAATCCAATGCCAGCGTTTTGTGCGAAAATTCGATAACATTATATTCACAGCCTCTGTTTCCTGGCGAATCCGCTCCTGAATCTGGCGATCAGAAAGACGGTTTAAGCAGCATGTATCCAGATAAATTTTCATAGACTCAAAATTCGCGTCTGTTTTCCTATTTCGGATGTCTTATCTGTGTCGCCTTGATTTCTTTTTCTACCTCCTGAATTCCGTCAAGGATTGTTTTCCGGTCAAGCTTATCCAGCCACCGATGGCGTTCAGCTGTATAATCACCGGTGCTGGGTCTGCGTATTCTGATAAAGCGCATCATTCCGACGGGCCCCAATTGCTCCAAGATAATGTTAAGTGCCAACTCGTAAAAAGCTATGTCAGACATTTGACTGAGATCTCTATGAGGTGCAGGCGGTTTCGTTCCATAAACTTTATAGATTTTTTTCTCAATCTTTCTCATTTCAGTATGGGAAAGTGTCTGTTCACTCACTTCGACAGGAACCTCACGTGGTTTACAGATGCTGAGAAACCGTGTTGTTTCATCACATCCAAGGTGTTCCACAAGCATTGCGATCCCCAGTTTATAAATCTTAGAGTCAGACATCTCTAATATATCCATCTGCATCTACCTCCCAGAATTGTATGTGTGGCGAATTTTCTAAAGTTGATGTGCAGTTGGCAGAAACCTTTTACCTAAACTTCAACACTGTTTTTGTGTAGGTGTACTTTCCAACTGCACAACACGAGAATAACGTTCAGAAAGGGCACTCACAGAAAATTGCCCGTTACGCATATCATATCACGCTTTCGGTAAGGTTGGCAACGTTAAACGTGGGCGTTCACCGAAATCGGGGAGCTCGGGTGGGTTCTCTTCCATCTGTCGGAGGAGTTCCTCGATTGCGCGGTCAAGCTGCGGATCGGCATCAGTGATATAGTCCTGTGGACGGTAATCGACTTCGATATCTGGGTCTGTGCCGTAGTTCTCAACGCTCCAACCGACATCGACAAACCAGAAAGAATACTCCGGTTGCGTTGTTCGACCACCGTCTACAAACGGATGGTGTGGCGAGATACCGATAACACCGCCCCAGGTCCGCTTGCCGATCAGTAGTCCCAACTCCATCAGCTTGAAACAGTGCGAGAAAATATCGCCATCGGAACCGGCGTTTTCATTGGTGACAGCAACCATCGGCCCCAAGACGGAAGCATCTGGATACGGGTGCGGTGTGCCCCAACGTGGTACGTCATATCCAATCCGCCGGCGCGCCAGTTTTTCTAAAAGTAGCTGCGAAACATGCCCACCGCCATTGTAGCGTACATCAATCAACAGCCCCGGATAACTCACCTCTGCGAGAAAACCGCGGTGAAACTCCGCATACCCACGCCGTCCCATGTCAGGGATATGGACATATCCGACTTTGCCGTCCGTCTTTTCGTGGACGTACCGCCGATTTTGTGACACCCACTCGCGATACCGTAACTCGCTTTCACCACCCAATACTTTGAGCGTAACAACACGTTTTTCGTCATCGCTCGCATTTTGGAATGTCGCTTGAACTTCCTGATTCGCGAGATTCACGAGCAGTTCGCCCGGTGAGACGGTTTCGCTGACACGCTGCCCGGCAATAGTGAGCAGAATATCGCCCTCTCGGACGTTAACCCCGGGGGCATTGAGTGGCGAATCTTTTGTCGCTTCCCAAGCATCTCCATGCGGGATATGCGTAATACGATAGCCGTTGCTTTCTGCATCGTAAGCATAATCTGCGCCGAGAAATCCTTGCGCATAATTCGGTGAACTCCGGTAATCGCCCCCCATTTCATAGGCATGTGAAGTGCCAAGTTCACCTTGCATCTCCCACATGAGGTCCGAAAATTCACCGCGCGTCGCGATCCGGTTGAGGAGGGGCAGATACCGCTGATACACATGCTCCCAATCGACACCCGACATATCCTCTGTCCAGAAGAAATCCCGTTGCAGTCGCCACGCCTCTCGATACATCTGGTGCCATTCGGCTGTAGGCACAACAGAGGTTTTGATACGATTGAGATCGATCCAACCGGTTTGTCGGTTCGATCCACCTCCGCTTTTGGATTTCTCCGCCTCAACTTTCTTGCCAGCCCTGATAACACGCAAACGGTTTCCGGCTACATAAACGAGCGTCTTCCCGTCACGAGAGAGTCGAAAGCCATCGATACTTGAAACGAGCGTATCCTTCTTCTGTTCTTTGAAGTCGTAGACGTGGAGTGTACCTCTGGGGCCACTACTGCTATCACCACTGGACGGTGTCTCTTCTCCCGGAAACGCGGTGAAAATCACCTTGCCTTCAAGACCGGCAATCTGTCCGTAACGTCCCCGTGGATAAGGGAAGGCGACGACACGTTGCGAAATGCCTTCCAAATCTATGGTGATCGGTTCAAGTTTATCTTCCTTCTTTTCAGATTTTTCGTCAGAAGCCTTATCACCATCGTCCTGCTTTTCTTCCTCACCCTCTTTGTCCTTATCTTCCTTCTCCTCCTCAAGCGGACGGGGTTCCGGCACGAATGGGTTCCCTAATTCCTCCTGCAAGGTTATCAATAAAGGACGCATTGCTGTAGGGAAACCGAGATCAAAGTGGAGAGCATCGTAGACAGGATTAAATTCTCGATAGGAGAGAAAATAGAGATATTTCCCTTCTGGGTCCCACGCCGGTGCGAAATCGCTGAATTCAGGTTCAGTGGCGAGCCATGTCTCCCCTGTTTCAATCTTGCAGAGTTTTATTGCGCGGGTCGTCTCTGTTGGTGCGAAACTATATGCACACCACTTGCCATCCGGCGACCAAGCTGCGCCTCGAATGCTGTGATAATGCCCTTTGTCGAGTGTACGGAGTTCGTGCGTCTCCAAATCAATGTGGAGCAGCTCAAAACTGTGGTTGACGAGAAGCACCCTGTCATTTTCATCGTCTTCAGTTTGTGGAGAAACCGCAATCTCCCGGACATGCCCAATGTCAAGGTCGCCGAGGCGAACGATATCAGCACTCCCATCGCGTGTGTGAATTTCAAGTGCCTCCTCACCTTCAGCATCCGAGAGCGTAACGAGACGTTTACCGTCGTTGAGCCACTGCGTTAAGCGATAGCGTATCCCATCACGTTCACCGTGCTGCAGGACTGTGCCTTCCCAATTCGCCATTGTAAAGAGTTTACCACGGACAGTTAATCCTAATGCGTGGCCATCCGGCGTTGGGGTAAACTCTTGTAGGTACCCCGACGCATTGACGAATTTCCGCTGTCTTTGGATGCGTGGACTCCTGAAGTCAACATCAACGCGGTTTTCAGTATCACTCTCAAGATCATAAACAAACAGGTCCGCGCCAGCGTGGTAGACAATACGGGTCCCATCCGTTTGTGCTAAACGGCAGTAGTAGGTATCTTGGTGCGTGTGGCGTTGAATGTTTTCACCGGTAGGCAGGCAGGAGTATATATTCCCAACCCCTTCGTGGTCAGAAATAAAATAGATCCGTTCCGCGATCCACATTGGTGTTGTGAAATTGCTATCCACAGGTTTGAGCGGTTGAAATTGTCCATCGTCTTCAATGTCTATCCAGAGTTGTCCTGCGGTGCCGCCGCGGTAGCGTTTCCAGCGTGCGGGTTCCCGTGTCAATCTACCGATGACAACACCGCCAGTATCGCTAAAATCGATGTGGTTTGCGGGCCCGTAGGGTAGACGTTGTGGTTCTCCGCCTTCTGAATGAACTTTCCATATCCACGGATCAAACGCTAACCCTGCGCCGCTTGAATAGAGAATATGCTCACCATCCGTATCCCAGCCAATAATAGAAACATTACTGCCTTGATAGGTGAGCCGTTTCGCTTCGCCGCCGAGGGCAGGCATAATATACACCTCTGAGGGTCCCTCTTCACGCCCGGAAAAAGCGAGTAATTCACAATCCGGTGATAAACGCGGGGACCCTGCAAGACCGAGATTCGAGGTCAGCCGCCGAGCGACACCGCCTTCAACGGGAACTGTCCATAAATCATCTTCACATACAAAAACAATGGTATCTTGACATATTGTTGGGGATCTATAATATCCTGACATTCACGCCTCCGTGTTAGATAGTTACATTTACAGGTGAGGTTTGAGACCTCACCATAGGTGTCAATTTAGGGGTTTTCAGTAGCCTCTTCGAGTTTGCGAAA
>VYCT01000267.1 GCA_009843785.1 Candidatus Poribacteria bacterium
TTTTGGGTCCGATTCTGATTGTGATCTTGCATCCTTTTTTCAACCTCTCTGGATTGGATTAAAAAGGTTTTAACACGAACGCTCCATTTATTTCTATATTATACCATATTTGCGCATTAATTGCAAATTTTTTATTTTCCGTAGGTGTAATAGTAGGTTTCCGAGATTACAGTCGTCTCAGAAGGGCTACACTTTTTGTTCCACCATGCTTGAAAGGATACCCAGGATTTTATCGCATTGTGCAATTGGGTAGACGGCTCTATCAATATGGAGTCTCACGCCTTCCAATTTGAGAAACCGCCACTCTGTTCCGGAAGTAGTAGCTCCATAAATGTGAGGGATGTCATTCCCTTTTTCCTTGTTAAAGCGTTGTGCGGCGATCATCTCAGCGGCACACTGACCGAAGCCGGTTGTCAGATTCTCCCGTTTTGCCTCAACAAGAATGATAACAGGTGCCTCTAAGAAAGAAAGTATCGGCGACAGACTCACTAAAAAATCGCAGACCCCTGTTAAGCCCTGTTCGGCATCAACGCTGAATTCAATCCCTGAAAAGAAACTGATACGACGATTAAAGTGCTCTCGGAGTTGAAAAAGAACATCGGTGACAATCAGTTCTGAGCGTGCTTTCTCTGTACCGCTGGAGATGGCTAACTCTACTTTTTCCTTAAGTTCTGCGATAAAGCGGTCCTGCGGTACTATCGTTGACACTTGAGAAAAGATGCCAGCGGATTCAACGATTTCCAGTTGAAACTCTCGGCGCACTGCCTCTAAAGTAAAATTGCTATACGCCATTTTTACACCTTCCCCAATTCCTTCAATCTTTCTTTTCAACGCCAAAAGCCACGAAAACATCTGGATTTGGTTTGATTATTGCGCCTGACGAATCCTAACTCGTCCAGGAGAAATAACACTGAAAGCATTTAGCAATTGGTGACCTTGGTTCGCAAAAATAGTTGAGACAATTCTCGCTTTCGCCTGTTTGGATAAACCGTCAAGGCGAATAAGAACAACCCCTGTATGGATACGTCCCTGACGGTAGACAATCTCACCAAAGTCTTTATCTTCCGTAATCAGTAAGGCACCATTTTGGTTGGCTTGCTCTAATACCTTTTCATCGTCAATGCTTGGTGCAAACTCGGCAACGTATAAGACATTATGTCCATCTTGTCGAAGTGCGTCCACAACAAGTTTGTCTACGTTTTCGTCTACGATAAGATTCATGGTGTTTGTTCTGATACAGGATAAATGACATCAGCGCGAAGGACTTGCGCCGCAAAACGAAAAGCTGCACGGATACCTTCTTCGGTTAAGCGCGGATATGCCTCAAGCAATTGCTCAATCGTTTCACCTGCCGCGAACTTCTCCAAAATCAACTCAACAGGGATACGCGTTCCGGTAATGACAGGTTTTCCCATCATGATAGCCGGATTTGATTGGATCCATTTCGTATCCATTTTTACTTCCTCCTTTCAACGAAATGTCTATCAGGTTCAAGTTTGTCGTTTGGTGGAGCTGCAAATCTATATTTGCCAGACTCCCGCATTTCGTTCTCTAATTCTTGGTAGTATGCCACTAAACGGTTAAGGTCGTGCCCAAATTCTGCAGAGATTTTACGCCGCATTTCTCGGACTTCCTCCATTACACTGCATTCCATAGTTTCCTTGTTTTCCATTTTAGTCGGCACCTCCAAAACTATGTTAAGTATATCACTTAAAATCTCCATTGTCAACGTAAACAGAACAGAGGGTAATTTTCGCTATTCACCCTGAATAGCACTGATTTCGTCTTCGGAGATTTTATGCACGCTCTTCGGGTTAAAGGTCTGCGTTGTGTCTACGCGTAAGGCAACCTCAATCCGACCACCGGTCAATACAAAGAACTGAATCAGAAAACCGCCGCCCTGCATAGATTCGACCTGATATTCCTCTTCGTCAAGGTTACCGAGCCACGTCGGCAGAGATGCCTCAAATTTCGGATGGGCAAGAACGTTCTCTGGTAACGCAATAATCAAAGTGCCGGGGGCATCACCAATAGCATCGCCGATAACTTCCCGCTTCTCTACCATAAACGGCACAACGCAGCTGGCGTACGCAAAATCATCGTCCCCGGCGCGTTCGGGGGGTACAAGTCCCCACGTCAGGTGATGGATAAACGGATTGCCGTATCCCTGTCCGAGCATGTGCTGCAGTGCCAGTTTGTCAACCGGGTGTACAACAGCGACATAATCAAACCACCCTTCGCTGTGTGCCGGACTCTCCGCGGGCAATTGTGCGGAGACATTGATATAGTCACAACCGTCAACAGGCGACGGATAACACCGCGCATCCCACCCGTTGACATAACCGAGCTGTTTCAAACCGTCTGCGACGAGGTGAGGCGGGTCACAGAAGATCGCAGCGTGATCCATGTTCGGATAGATGTCTACACCTGCACCGATGACCCGTTCTGCAACATCAGTCGCCTCTCTGAAACGGAGACCGGCATTTTCAATCGTCAAATAGTCATCAAAATTTTGGGGTAGCGTAATTAAGTCTTTCATGAAAAACCTCTATCTGTGTCTTGAAGGAAGGGGGTTTGGATACATTGATAAATCCGAGTTAGATGTTATAAGTCTAACAGAAATCGGGTCAATACACAAGCGTTTTTTGATAACCTTTCGAGCCAAAAGTTGTTGTAAAAAGTGCAGATATTTGGTAAGTTAATAGAGGCTTGAACGCTACGTCCTATACTCAAAAATAGAGGAGCAACTCATGAGGAAAAATACGTTTAGAGAACTACTCAATGCCGATAAACCGACAGTCGGCACACATATCCACACCACTTGGCCCTCCATCGTTGAAGCGATCGGACATACAGGGCTGTATGACTACGTGGAATTCGTCGGAGAATACGGGCCGTTTGATCTGCATGATCTGGATAACCTGTGTCGGGCAGCAGAACTTCACAACATCTCTACGATGATTAAGGTTGACCAAGAACCACGAGGCTTCATCGCACAGCGTGCAATCGGCTCAGGTTTCCAAAGTGTGCTTTACGCCGATTGTCAGAACGTTGAAGATGTCAAGGAATGCGTTCGTACCACGCGCGCAGATACACCCGAAGATGGGGGCAGCTACGGTGTAGCCACCCGCCGATTTTCCTATATGGGTTACGGAGGCGGTCCAGAATACGTCCAAGCACTCCGTGATGTCGTCAACGTCATTATGATTGAGAAAAAAGGGACGGTTGATAACCTTGAAGAGGTGTTGTCTGTTGAAGGCGTTGATATGATTCAGTGGGGCGGTTCAGATTATTCCATGAGTATCGGGATGGTCGGTCAGCGCGGTGCACCTGAAATCCGAGAGGCGCACGACAAGGTGTTTAAAACCGCCATAAAAATGGGGGTACCGCCGCGCGCAGAAATTGGAAGTGCTGACGACACGAAACGCTATCTGGATATGGGGGTTCGGCATTTCTGCATCGGCACCGATATTTCCATCCTCTACAGCTGGTGGCGTGACCAGGGGGACGGGGTGCGAAAGGCTCTTGACGGACATTAGGATAGTCATCAGTTATCAGTTGTCAGTTATCGGAAAGTTTTAAAATCCGTAAAGTGTACTAAAGTCTGTAAAGTAGTCAACAACTTTAGTACACTTCGCAACTTTAGATATACTTGCAAACTACCTGACCGCTGACGCTGATAGAAACCTCTTAACTGACAACTGACAACTGACGACCGACAACTCTTAAAGCATTGACTGCATTTTCTCTGCTACCCAATCCACAGCGACATCAATCATCACTTGCCCATTTTCAGTTGTCGCTAACTTCGCTTGATGGTGATATTCGCGATCGGATTTCGCTTGTCCCTCATTGGAGATGGTGAGTTTCGCGCTGTCATAATCCACACCGTTCCAATCAACATTTTCTGCGAAGGCAGCGAGCGCAAACGCCGTCTCAAACTCTGCAGCGTGTCCAGGACAGACCCCAGATTCCATCTGCTCCTTGACTAATTCTGCGGTGTACGCCTCCCAATAGGAGTGGAATGCGATGTTGATGCCGAGTTTCTCTCGGTAGCCATCCAACCGCTCATGCACGGGACCTGCGTTGCCCGCATGCCCGTTGACAATCAGGATGTTGTCGATCCCATGCCGACGCATGCTATCGGCGACATCATATAACACCTCGCCGAAGACCTCAGCGCGAAGTGTGAGAGTCCCCTTATGATCCATCCAGTGTTCGGATACGCCAATCGCCAAAGGCGTTGTGACGATCACCTGTGGAAACAACTTTTCAGCTGCTAATTTGGAGACATAGACCGCGCTTTGCGTATCGTGATACATCGCCAAGTGCTCGTTGTGTTGTTCTGTGCTGCCCGTCGGGATGATCGCGCCTTTGAGCGTACCAGCATCAATCGCCTCACGGACATAACGCCGTTGGTTTTCCCAAAGTAGTACGGATTTGATTTGAGACATCATCTAACCTCCACTGTTTTTCGGTAGGAAACTATACCTACCGAGTGTATTTCGGACAGCCGCAATACCATCTTCCATTGACTTTCTATCCGGTGGAAGATAGTCTTGCAAACTCTCCCAATCATATTCGTTCTGCTGCGTGTCACTGTTTTTAAAAAGGATTTTGGTGCCGTAATCTCGGATCTCATTGAGCGTCCATTCGTAGATATAAAACCCGAAAATGTCCGCGTGTAGGGCAGCACCGTTCCGCCGTTCCGCAAGATAACTTTCTAAAACCATTTCAAACCGTTCACCGGTGAAAGAGACCAAGTCTTTTTCAGGGGGGCCTAAGCAGACACCATCCCAATCAATAATGTGAAGTCGGTTTTCAGCATCTATAATGAGATTGCCGGGTGTCGGATCGCCATGTGTAATGACAAAAGGCGTTTGTAGTACCGATGCCGAACGTCCGAGACTATCGTATCTCTCAAGTGCCTGTAAAATCTCTGAACTGTGTTGCGTAATTGCCTCGATTAACTGCTTCTGGTATCGATTCTGAGGCGATATCTTCCGCGGTGCCTCAAGTACTCTGTGCAGTTCTTGTCGTAGCGGCAAATCATACGTTGCGACTGTAAGGTTATTAGAAGCGACTGCATCTGTGCATCCATGGATTGTCGCGAGTAATGCCGCTGTCTGTGCGAGTTCTGCATCCGTGAAATCTTTGCCGACCTTCCACAAATCCCAACGACTTTTGCCTTCAATGAACGGAAACAACGAAACCCTAAAATCTTGCCACGGAACGCTGAGTGCTCCTTCCAGCGTTTCCAAAGGCGCGACAACACCGGATATATTGCACTGATGCCGTAACAGTGATGCTACTTGCAAGCGACTCTTTGGCACAGAAGTTGAGGCTTTCGCAAAATACTTTTCACCTGTTTCAGACGCGACAACATAACCGTAACTATCTTCACCTTCCGGGAAAAAGGTTATGGACTGCAAAGGTAAACCGTAAGCAGTGCTGAGGTGTTGCAGTAATTCCGTTTTATCAAAAGTATTGTCAACCTTCATAAGTGATACAACACTCGCAAATTAGACTTTGCTTAAATTTTTACTTGGGCAAATTGCTCCGATTTCTTGCTTTTCTCTTTGAAATGAAATATCATTTCAGGATACACCATATTTCGATTCTTTTCCGTTCGGTTTAGCACAGGTCGTTTGTGGTGGTTGACAATACACATCCCTGCCATTTCAGCGATAGTCGGATACATATTGAACTTATCGTTTGCAACAACGAAAATATCGTAATCATCTGCCAAAAACCTTTTACAGTTTTTGAATACCTCCGCTACTCCGTGGATGTACGATTCCCTTGCTTCCCGCCCTTTTCCTCTGAATAAGGGCCCAATTTCTAATTCATCCAGTCTTTTGAAACCGAAGAGATCATAGGCATAGGCATGCTGCTCATGGTAGTTGATAAGCCCGACATACGGTGGACTCGTGAAAATACCCTTAATCCGCTGCTTTTGGACTAACTCTGCAAACTGAAGGTTTGCATGCTTCAGCATAGCGAAGATGTTAATAGTCCGAGAATCGCCGGTTATGCAGTGTTGAAAGGTGTCCGTTTTTAACTTGCGAAATTCGCCCCATCGCTGGATGCTATCCTTACAATACCGGTCCCACCAACTCAGGATTGAAAAGAGGGGTTTACAGACTTTCCCGTGTTTTCGGCAATAATAGGTTGTTGTTACAGGTTTCCGCAATGTGCCTAAATCCGCGTGCGTTGTGGCTCTGCACGAACGGATCGTCCGGCTTAAAATGAGCATCAAGGCTTTTTGGGTTGACGCGTCTTCTACTTTAAGAATTTCGTTGTGGACAAAATCAATCTCTGCCCTAATCCCCGGAAGATACCACTGTTTCATAAAGCGAGCGGAGTCGGCTGGCATCTGCGTGTCAATTTGATACTCAGCAACGAGTTTATGATATATTTCTAAAAAAGCAGCCTCCTTTTCAGTGCCATATCGCTTCTGGTCAATTTCACCCGATCTGACTTGGCGTTTGAAAGACACTGGAAAGTATTGATTATTGAAAGCCGCAAGCGATTCCGCGAGTTTAGCATCAAATTCAAGTATCTTAGATGTAGCAACGAGATTTTTGAGAGCTACCGTGATTTTCTGACTTTCCTTATACAAATGGGTCAAATTATAGGTCGCCACTTTGGCATTGCCAATAAAAGCGTTAAACGCCGAAACGTCAATGCCAACGGCGTGCATACCCAGTTCACTTGCTTGGACTAAAGTCGTCCCGCTTCCACAAAACGGATCAAGCACAATATCACCCGGTTGAAAATAGACCTCTCGTTTAAAGCTGTCGGTACGTGCATCCAAAAAATATTCAACTAATTGCGGGATAAACTTGCCTTTGTACGGATGCAGTCTGTGGACGTGTTTTGTTGTTTCTGCCTCTTTGACTTTTTCAAAGGACAATGTCCAGTTCAAATCGTCCCCGAGTGCGTCTTTCCATCGTGTCTCTCGACGATTTAGACTGTAATAATCCTCAAGACTTTGCAGAGGAACCAGCGTTGACCCGTTATCAACAACGGATTCAATTCTCCCATACTGGATCAAATACGTGATATTTGCGGGTGTAACGTTTTTGTTGAGGTGTTCTGAAGCCCATTGGCTTGCTTGTTTGAGCGTCAAGAGCATTTTTCTATATCTATCCTCCCATCCGGTGTGCGTCTCCAAAAAAGCAATTCTACATTTATGCGATAGAAAAGGCTTATTTACTGTGGCAGCTCCGCTTAATCTGCTGAAAGCGATTCTACTTTCTGAAGCACCACTTTGCTCTCGCTTTTCAACTTCAAGGTTTCAGAGATGTTTCCCATATTAATCGCAAGTTTGAATTGTTTGGTAGAGGTCGAAAACCTGCCCAAATAGTCTCCAACAGGCACATCGCCGTAGTTTTCAACGAATTTTATCCGAATTTTCTGTCCGGTCTCAAACGTTGCTTCGAGCGCGTCCCCGAGTTTCCAATCGCGTTCGGTAAACGGCGCGATTTCAAGGTCCGTCACCGCATTGCCATGGTCGTCGATCTCAACAATTGTCCCAGTGAGCGATGCCGTTTGAGGAGTCTGCTGCGTCCCTACCTTTTGACTGCACCGAATAAAAAGTAGTGTTGTCACCAAAACAGCTATGAGTGCTGACCTCCAGTCGGACGATTGATAGCGGAATTTCACTATGATATATACCTCCATGCGTCTTTTAAAACTGCCTTAAGTATAGTGGAAAGGTAGACAAATGTCAAGCGGAAGTAACTGAATAATTTCAGTTTGACATGCAGGCAGGTTTATGGTATTCTCTTTTAACACAGTTTTTTCACATACAATAGAATATCAATATTGGTTGCGGTCAGAAGACCGCCGCTTAGCAAAGCAC
>VYCT01000382.1 GCA_009843785.1 Candidatus Poribacteria bacterium
TTCTGACTGTGTTCGCGTCAGGTTTTGCTTTACGTTCTAAAGTGATGTATTCTTCTGGGCTCAGGTATGTTTGAACAGCACTTATCGCCATAATTTCCTCCGTTTATCTCTGGAAATATTGAAACTAATAGATCCCATTAAAATAAGCACAATTTACCTTCAGGCATCTTGCCAGTATAGTAGATATTATGCCATATTATACCACATTGTCTACTTTTTATCCAGTAAATTATAACTCTAAAACCTCATTCAGCAATCCTTCACTTTTTCGCTCCAGTGCCAGCAATTCGTTCGCGATTTCTTTCAAGGAGCGCAGCGGTGTGTACTGGTAGAAATACCGATTGAAGTTGATTTCGTAGCCTACCTTATCCTTCTTTTTGTCTATCCAACTATCCGGCACGTGCGGTTTCACTTCGCGTTGGTAGTAATCTTCGATATTTTCTGTGAGTGGAACGCGCTCATGGTCTCGTAGCTTGGGATCCGGTTTCGGATTGCCCTGCTTGTCCCGAACAACAACCTCCGTCTCCGCACCCAGAATTTCACACTTTTCAATCAGCGGTCTCTCAACTGTCACCTTTGTATAGCCGAAAAAGTCGTTTGGATAGATTTTGCAGTGTTCGGTTTCCGCAAAGCCGGTGTAGAGTTCTGCTATGTGACGGATATGGCTATCAGAGATGAAAGCGTTCTTGTCTCCGAGATTCCTTTTCATCTGATCGAAGAAGTCAACGGCGTTGATGAGTTGGATCTTACCCTGTCGTGCCTCGGATTTTCGGTTTGTTAAGATCCAGATATAGGTGGCGATACTGGTGTTGAAGAATAGTTTTTCAGGGAGCGCGATAATACACTCCAGATAGTCATTTTCGATAATCCAACGGCGGATTTCACTCTCGCCGCTACCGGCATCCCCCGTAAAGAGCGGCGACCCGTTAAAGACGATGCCGACCCGACTTCCGCGGGCCTCCATCTTTGAGAGCATGTGTTGTAGAAACAACAACGCCCCATCGGAAGAGCGAGGCGTACCTGCTGAGAATCTACCGGTGGCAGTTTGTGCCTCCGCTTTCACTACACCTTCATCAGATTTCCAACTGACACCGAAGGGCGGATTTGTGATCATATAGTCGAAGCGTTCGCCTTGAAACTGGTCATTGGAGAGACTGGAGCCGTGTCGGATATTGTCGGGGTCCTCGCCAGTGATAAGCATATCCGACTTACAGATAGCGTAGGTCTGGGCGTTCAATTCCTGTCCTAAGAGTCGGATGTCGGCATCTGGATTGATCTGTTCTCGGAAGTATTCCTTGCCAATGGTTAACATGCCACCTGTCCCGCAACACGGGTAGAAGATACTGCGGATAACGCCTTGCCCGCGCAAGTCTTCGTGGTGTTCCTCAAATAGCAATGAAACCAATAACCGCACGACATCCCGCGGTGTGTAGTGTTCGCCACTCGTTTCGTTGGACATCTCTGAGAATTGGCGGAGCAACTCCTCAAAGACTTGTCCCATCGTGTGGTTATCTACTTCATTCGGGTGCAAATCAACCTCGGTAAACTTATCACAGAATCGGAACAGCCGATTGTTTTTGTGCAACCGTTCGATGAACCGATCCAGATCGAAGTTATCAATGATGTCGCGCACATCCTGACTGAAACCGTTGCGGTAATTCTCAAAATTGAGGCGGATGTTGGTCGGGTCTTCTGTCAGTCGAGAGAGGTCGTATTTGGAGATGTTATAGAAGTTGGTGTTTATCTTATCTGTGATAATCGGTGGTAATGCTTCTTCGGGGACCTTATCCTTGAATTCATTGTAGATATTGATGGCTTTCTCTTTTCGTCCGTCCTCGTCTAAGATGCAGTCCAATCGGCGTAGCACCAGAAATGGGAGGGTGATGTCGCCGTATTCGTGCGGTTTGAACAGCCCTCTGAGTACATCATCCGCTACATTCCAAACCAGATTTGCCAGTTCTTGATAATTCGCCATGCGTCCCCTTCTCTTTGTAATACTATTTCTGAACGGATTAAAATAGTAACAGATTTCAATCAAAAAATCAAGTCAAAACATCAAACCGGCAGCGGAATATCCGTTGACTTCCAGCGTAATTTGCGATAGACTCTAAGACAGAAGCAGGAACGGATATCTCCATGCATACCCCTGAAAACATCAATAAAGAAATCTATCGACTCGCCCTTCCGAATATCGTCAGCAATTTTTCTATCCCGCTTTTGGGTGCGGTGGATACTGCATTGATGGGGCGGTTGGAATCCGAATACTATCTCGGTGCCGTCGGCATCGGTGGTATTATCTTCAGTTTCATCTATTGGGGTTTCGGGTTTCTCAGAATGGCGACAACAGGGCTGACAGCGCAAGCCTTTGGAGAAAAGGACCTCCAAGAATGTGGACGTTTGCTACTGAGAGCGATATGTATCGCCATCACGTCAAGCCTGTTCCTCTTTATCTTCCAGTGGCAGCTGATTGATCTCAGTTTCCTTCTCATTGATGCAAGTCCTGAAGTAGAACACCTTGCCCGCGCCTATTTTCATATTCGTCTCTATGCTGCGCCTGCGACATTGTGCTTGCACGCCTTTCATGGTGTCTTTTTGGGGTTACAGAATGCCCGCTATCCAATGCTACTGACGATTGTGGTGAACCTCGTCAATATTTCCCTGAATCTGGTGTTTGTGTGGTTGCTCGGTATGAAGGTAGAGGGTGTGGCTTTGGCGACTGTGATTGCACAGTACGTCGGATTATTCTTAGCAGTTCTATTCTTTTCGAGATACTATCGCGGTATTTTGCCAGCATGGAACTTCCAAGAAATCTTCGCACTTTCCAGACTCAAGCGATTCCTTAACATTAGCAGTGACATCTTCATCAGAACCTGTTTGCTCGTGTTTAGCCATGCCGTGTTCACAGCAAAATCCGCCGCTTTGAGTGATACCGTCCTTGCTATCAACACAATCCTGCTGCAGTTTATCAATCTCATGTCCTATGCGATTGATGGACTCGCTTTTGCAGCGGAGAGCCTCATCGGTAAATACAAAGGCGCGCGGGATATGCCGAATCTGAAAGGCGCGACGCGTCACATTTTCTTTTGGTCGTTCCTGTTTGGTGGCGTGATTATGTTAATTTTCCTGTTATTTGGGGAGCGATTACTGCATCTCTTCACAGATCAGGTGCCGCTGATTGCGCAAGCGAAACCCTATCTCATCTGGATAATTGTCGCCCCTATTGTCAACGTCGCTGCCTATATTTGGGACGGCATTTTTCTCGGCGCAACGGCTTCCAAGGCACTGCGGAATTCTGTGATGCTGTCAACTCTGCTCTTTTTAGGCGCAGTCTATCTGCTGATGCCTTTTGGCAATCACGGGTTGTGGGGAGCATTGACCGTCCTTCTGGTGGCACGCGGCGTATCGCTGACGGTGCTGGCACCGAAATATCTTTTTCGGCAGGACGAGCCTGGCTCCTGATAACTAACAACTCAACGCTTCTGTAAAAAACTTGAAACCTATTACAATTTGTGCTAAATTAAAAAATATTATACGCTATAAGGAGAAAAACATACAATGCCAAAATTTGGTGTCAATTTACTACTCTGGGCAGATAAATTTGATCGAGAAACTGCAGATCTGATTCCGAAAGTCGCCGAAATGGGTTTTGATGGTGTCGAAATCCCCATTTTTGATCCTGATACGGTGGACATCCCTTACACCCAAGCGTTACTGAAGGATACCGGTTTAGAAACCATTGGGTGTAATATCATGGGCGGGGATAGGAATCCGATTGACGAAGATCCGGCGATTCGCGAGAACGCAAAGACCTATCTCAAGCGTTGTTGTGAAATTATTGCTGAATTCGGTGCCGATACGCTCGTTGGACCGATGTACAGTGCTGTCGGTAAACTCGTGGGGCGCGGTCGAAACGAACAGGAATGGGGCTGGTGCGTTGAAGGTATACAAGAAGTCGCTGAATTCGGTGGAAAACACGGTGTCACACTTGCCAGTGAACCGCTCAACCGGTTTGAGACCTATTTCGTCAATATCGCCGAAGACGCTGTTAAGCTTTGTCAAGCAGTGGATAGTCCGTATTTCAAGGTACATCTGGACACATTCCACATGAATATTGAAGAAAAGAATCAGGCAGATGCTATTGTTGCAACGGGTGATTACTTGCATCACATGCACTGCTGTGAAAACGATCGTGGCACGCCCGGCACCGGACTTGTCGATTGGGATGGCGTTTTTGGAGCGTTGGCAAAGGTGAACTATGACAGATGGCTCGTGATCGAATCGTTCACGCCGGCTGTCAAGGAAATCGCAGCTGCGACATGTATCTGGCGCGACATCGCACCGAGTGCGGAAAGCCTCGCAACAGACGGTCTCGCCTTCCTTAAACAGAAAGCCGCCGAATACCTGTAAAGTAGCAAGCCATTCAAGAGGAGGGATGGAGATGCGTTGTATTAAATTGATTGGGCTGTTCTGCACAATATTCTTTGCCATCTTCCTAACTGGCACTGTTGTGGCACAGCAGACAACACCAGACGAAACAGAGACCAATGCTGGTGACGAATCCCAATTTCTCAGCAATATCCGACAACTCACGTATGACGGGAAGCGCGCCGGGGAAGGCTATTTCTCTGCAGACGGCAACGCGCTCATTTTCCAAAGTGAACGTGAACCGGATAACCCGTTCTATCAGATTTATCTGCTAAACCTGCTGACCGGTGATACGCATCGCGTCTCAACCGGTATTGGGAAAACAATTTGTGCCTTCTTCCGGCCGGGGACCGATGAGGTGCTTTACGCCTCGACACACCACGACGCTTTCGCAAAAGCAAAACAGGAAGAAGAATTGCAGTTCCGAGCATCTGGACAAGAGCGTCGCTACAGCTGGGATTACGATGAAGCGATGGACATCTTCTCGGCACATCGGGATGGCAGCAACCTAAAACAATTAACCGATGCTCCCGGCTACGACGCTGAAGCCTCATATTCGCCTGACGGCAAGCGTATCGTTTTCTGTTCACTTCGAGACGCATATCCTAAAGATCAACTCTCTCCGAAGGACCTGAAGCAGCTTGAAGTTGACCCCGCCTATTTCGGCGAAATTTATATCATGAATGCCGACGGGTCAGATCAGACTCGGTTGACAGACGCACCGGGCTACGATGGCGGTCCCTTCTTTACACCGGATGGACGGCACATCGTCTGGCGGCACTTCACACCCGACGGCAGCGAAGCGGACATCTATACGATGCGGGTTGACGGTTCAAATGTGCGACGACTGACCGATTTCAAGAGTATGTCGTGGGCACCCTACTTCCATCCGAGTGGTGCCTATGTGATCTTCGCTTCCAACAAACTCGGTTTTTCCAATTTTGAGTTATATCTCGTTGATAGCAGAGGTAGACATGAACCGGTTCGCGTTACCACAACCGACGGTTTTGATGGACTCCCTGTTTTTTCACCGGATGGCAGCCGCTTGTGTTGGACCTCAAATCGAAACAGTCAAGGCGTTTCGCAACTTTATATTGCGGAGTGGAACCACCAAGCTGCGCTGGAGGCAGTGTTAGAAGCAGTCGCAGCACCGAGAATTAATACCTCTAACCCGCAGGGCAGGAAGGGACCAGCACTTGCCATCCACCCAGGGCTAACAGGAATTGGCATTCGGCATCACATAGAAATTCTCGCGTCTGACGAATTGGAAGGTAGAATGACCGGCTCCAAGGGCGCAGAATTGGCAGCTAAGCACATCGCCGCCCAATTTGCACACCTGAATCTCAATCCTATTGGTGATGAGGCGACCTACTTTCAAGAGTTTGAATTCACCGCGGGGAGACGGATTATAGCGGAGGAGAACCGCTTTCATATCACACGCCAGATGCACGGTGCCGAGCAGGTGATGGAATTCAGTGTGGAACGCGATTTCCAACCGCTCTCTTTCTCGCGGAACGGTATCGTTGAGGGTGAAGTGGTTTTTGTCGGGTATGGCTTGACCGTCCCCGGCGAGTTAGGTGAAGGTTATGATGCTTATGCGGGTCTGGACGTGAAAGACAAAATAGTTGTTGCGCTTCGCTATGTGCCTGAAGGCGTTGAACCTGAACGCCGGCAGCAATTGAATCGGTATGCTGGACTCCGATACAAAGCGATGCAAGCACGGGAACAGGGCGCAAAGGCGTTTCTCGTCGTTGCCGGTCCGAATTCCCCGAACACAGGCAAGTTAATTCCGCTTGATTTCGATAGCAGCCTCGCGGATTCTGGGATTGTCGCGGCATCCATAAGCGACACTGTGGCGAACGCACTCTTCGCACCCTCCGGTAAAAATCTGAAAGATGTTCAATCTGGACTGGATGTGGAAAATCCACACTTTCTCGGACAATTTCCGTTGCCCGGTGTCAAAGTCAAAATCGTGGTTTCGGTTGAGAAAGTTAAGAAAACCGATCAAAATGTGGTCGCACTTCTGCCACCCCCGGAATTAACAGACGACACTGAGTATGTTATTGTCGGTGCACACTATGACCATATCGGTCATGGTGAAATTGGTTCACTTGCACGGAAAGGTGAAGAGGGTCAGATTCACAACGGCGCGGATGACAACGCTTCTGGGACTGCTGTTGTCTTAGACTTGGCAAGAACCCTCAGCGAAGCTTATCAAAAACAGCCTGAAAACTTTCACAGGGGGATCATCTTTGCCCTCTGGTCGGGTGAGGAACTCGGACTCATTGGTTCTACGCACTTTGTCAACGATCCGATTATCCCTCTAAAAAAAGTGGCGGCGTATGTCAACTTTGATATGGTCGGACGGCTCCGTGAAAATAAACTGATCTTGCAAGGTGTCGGTTCATCTGCTGTGTGGACAAAGTTGATTGAAAAGCGGAACATTCCCATCGGTTTTAATCTGACGCTCCAAGAAGACCCTTATCTGCCAACAGACGTGACTGCTTTCTATCCGAAAGAGGTGCCAGTACTCAGTTTCTTTACAGGTGGACATGAAGATTACAATCGCCCAACGGACGACGCAGAGAGGCTCAACTATACTGGTATAGAACGGATCGCGCGTTTGGCACACGGCATCGTTTCAGACTTAGTCAGTGCTGATGAACGTCCGGAGTATGTCCGAGTGGAACGGAGTCAATCAGAGGAAGGGAGTCGTGATACGCTCCGTGCATATCTTGGGACGATCCCCGACTATACTACGGAAGGCACGGGTGTTAAACTCTCTGGTGTTCGTGCGGGTGGTCCCGCCGATAAAGCTGGTTTAGAAGGTGGCGATGTTATCGTCGAGTTTGGTGGACAGGAGATTACCAATATCTACGACTACACTTATGCACTTGACGCTGTGAAGATTGGCGAACCTGTCGAAGTTGTTGTGCTACGCGAGGGAAAACGGGTAAAACTGACGGTTACACCTGAGGCACGGAATTAAGTTAGGACTTACGCATTTTTTCATTAACGCTGGACCACACGAAGTTGGTACTACTATAATAGTATCATAAGACCTTATGATGGCTGGGATGCTGATGTTTATTAGCTTCCCAGTTACGTTTATGAGTGGGTTGCCTTGGATTTGCGAGCATCTGCTTCGAGAAATGCTGCACTCGGGGATAAAAGTGCCTAAAGTATAGGAAAACCGGGAACGATTATCTTGACAAAGGGGCTTGACGTATGTTAGACTCTCTGACATACGTTGGATGCGTGTGCCTCTGATGGGGCATCGGTGTCCGAAGAGGAGGATGCATGTTCATAGAACGCGACCTTCGGGAACTGTCAAATGTTTCAAACATCCACTTCCCCGATAGGAGCACGAAATGGTTGCTCCATAGGTGTCAATTTAGTAGGAATTAATGTTGTATTTCGTGTAAAAAAATGCT
>VYCT01000190.1:0-1122 GCA_009843785.1 Candidatus Poribacteria bacterium
GTTTAACGCACTTTTTAACAACTTTTTGCAAGTCCAAAACGACTAATTCCGAAAATATAAATGAGGTGCTTGGGCTTGATGGTTCACTAACAGGCGCAGAGATTGCCATGGCGACAGAAAACGGACGTTGGACTGATTATCTGTGGCCCAATCCGGCAACTAACAAATTAGAACAGAAGCGCACATGGTCAATTCGTTACGACGGATACCTCTTCGCTTCTGGATATTATCAAGCGTGGAGCCCGGACCCCGCGATACTCCTAACTGTCACAAAAGATGACCCAGAGGCATTTGCGCACGCCTTTGTCTTGGCAGCGGTCGCACGTTATGAATCTGAAGGGCTCGATGCTACGGCAGCCCACTACAACGATCCTGCAAGTATTGACGGACAGTGGTATGTCTTTATCACGGATGCAGACGATATCTTTGTCGCACACGCACCGATGCAGGAGTTGGTTGGAACCGATCTAAAGGAGGTCATGGGGCTTGATGGATCGGCTTTAGGCGCAGAAATCGCCAAGGCAACAGGGACAGGACACTGGATTGAGTACTTATGGCCCAATCCCGAAAGTGGCATGAATCAAATAAAGCGCACCTGGGCAATCCGTCACGATGGATATCTCTTCGCTGCTGGATATTATGAACCTGTAGTAGAAGGTGCCATGCCAGAAGGAAATTAGCCAGAAATATGGCGAGTATCGAAACTACGCTATGCGCTAAAATAAAAAGGCGAGGTCCGCAGACCCCGCCTTTTCTCGCGAATTCAACAGACCCTAACGGTCGCGTAGCAAAGGCTTAGACTGTTCTAATCGCTCAATTAACGCTCGTGATCGCTTCAGTGCCTCTTCTGCGTCAACCTTGCCAAAATAGACAGCATTCTTTTTACGGTCATGGAGTTTCTCAAACATCTGATCCAAGTAGGCGGCTTTATAAGTTTCCCAATCATCCGTCGGCGAAATACCGAAAAGGCCAGAAGACCACACCTCTGGATGTTTCTCAAGTGCTACCAATTCATCCCGCTTAGACAGATATGCCCAGTACTCTTCAAAATTGTCAATGGTAACCCCTTTGTCAAGGAGCATCTGGAGCCAAGTATCTCTCGGATATTTCGCATCTACTTCA
>VYCT01000190.1:1222-7843 GCA_009843785.1 Candidatus Poribacteria bacterium
CGGATATTTCGCATCTACTTCAGCAATCGGAATGTTTTCATCATACGCGAAAATTTCAGCACCACCTACCTTGTACGACACGCGCACGGTGGCATCCTTGTGTTTCTGGTTGTACCCTTCGTCATAAGCGTTCCGCAGTTGTTTGACCGTTTGCAAGATCGCATAGTCCTGCGTCCGCGGCGGAGACGCTATCTCATCTTTTAGTTCCGTTGCGAGTGCCGAGAATTTTTCCCGAATCGTAGCACGCATTTCGGCACGCCGCGCTGCATCCATTTCTCCAGCAGACTTTAGCACAGTCTCGGTCTGTTCGTCTACCCATGCTTCCCAAGGATCTTCAACAGTTTGGGCATCAGGGCGAGCGACGAAAAAGGCAACGGTTCCTAAAGCAATCAAAAGCGTCAGTATATGGACAATGTATTTGGCTTTCATTATGTTTCTCCTCTGGTGAAGTTATGGTCGGTTTGTGTTAACTTTTACGGTGTACGGATTGTCACACCGAGTGGCAGAAAAAGTTCCACAACTCTCTCGGATTAGCTGCCGTCTATTAAACTTCGGATCGCACGCACTGCTGTCTCCGTATCTTGGAGCGGCGTGTTCGGTACACACAAAGTGAGTCCATCAACAATAGACTGCCTTAACTTATCAAGTCTGCATTGCTTGACAATGGCATGTTGTTCCATATACTGGTAGACCTTATATCGTTTCGGTTTTCTCGATTTTTTATCTGATAGTGTTAGGACGATAACCGGACGGCCACGACTCGCTGCCTCACATACCATTGTGAAACTATCCGCGGTGACAATTAGTAAATCGCTTAAGGCGAGGATGGCTTGATACGGGTCTGCAAGTTCGGAGGGTGTATCTGGTTCAATGAAGAGCGGACACCACGCGCTGTGCTTAAATGCTGATGTCAAATGTGCTGTTACTTCTGTCGGCGTGCGGCGCGAAGTTGTCACCAATAGCTGTGTCTGCATTTCCGTTGCGACTGTCTCGCAAATCGCGCCCAGTTGTTCGGCATCTGCAGTTGTAATCGTTTCGTGCCGGTCTGTTCCACCGATGAGGAGTCCGATACGTGGAGAGTCTGGTAGGTTGAGTTCCTGTATCAGTTGTTTCTGTTTGACGTTCAGCGTGTCTGGTGAGATACGGTTCGGTACACCCACTGTTTGGCACACATTGTCTTTAGGTCCCTTACCGTGCCATGAAAACATCGGGAGAATCGCGAGATCGAAATTGCGGACCCCCAACGGCGAAGGTCTACGACATGTGACCGTCTTGGCACCGAGAATCCTACCGAGAAGCAAATTGACCGCTGCGACCGATGAGCCCGTTGAAAGGATAATATCAGCGGTACGAAGGCCTGTCAATGCGTTGTAAGTCTCAGCAGTGAGGCTCCAATGGAGAAGTGTCTGGATAAGCGATATCGGGAGCGGCGTACCACCGAAGGTGCACATAAAGACACGCAGCAGGTTATCACGCCACTTACGCCGGAATTCTACCGTAACCCATTCCGTTTCGGATTCAGGCAATTTCTCCACAATGCCTAAGGATTGCTTGTAATGTCCCGGCTTATTGTCGCTTAAAATAACGACTTTCATTTAAAAGTAGTAGGCATACTCTGTATGCCGTAACCTTTACTCTTCAATTGTTTTTGGAAAGGTATACGCAATTAACTCTGTAACGCCGCTTTCATCTTCAATCTTAACAATTCCTATGTGTGGCGCAAACCATACCGTCTCACGCTGCTGCATTGTTTCTGCTTCCGAGAAAAGCGTCTGCGTAATTTCTGTCTTATATTCAATTTGATATGTTTCCTCAAAACTTCCGGCAGGTGTCTCAAGTGAACCTACGGCAACGACCTCTCCCTTAACACGCACCTGTACCTCAAAGGGGAACTGCAGCAGAACGAGGTTCTGTAAAACAATGCTTCCCTTGACATTTGTATGGAAAACATCCCACTGGAGATTGGGAGCCAACGGCAACTGGCAGAAAGCAAATTCGGGATGCGTGATCGGTTCTACTGTGATGTCCAGTTCCAAGCCAGCGAACTCATCTGCTACCCAGGTGGGCAGTACATTTTGAATGTAACGGTCTATCTTTTCACCGATGACAAACAAAACTTGGTTATCCGTAACGCGAAAAACATCGGGTTTCAGATAGTCAAGTTCAGTTGCAGTGACCGGTGGTGCGTAGGTAAAAACCTGAAAGCCTTCTCCCTGAATACTATTTCCATCGGTAACCGCTCGCGACCATTCGGAGCCCTCCGGGTTCCGATAAACCCATCGGCTGCCGACAGCATCAGGAAAATAATTCGGCATCTGCTGCGCTACCGGCGCGGTCATTTCATCGGAACCGCATCCGAATAGGACAAAAATGCCGCACAGCATCAAAGAAGTCAGTCGCATTTTATTTCTGTACTGCCTCTGCTACCAGGCGTTCTAACTTTTCCCCTCTTGCTTGGTGTGTAATTAACGTGCCGTCTTTATCAATAAGCCACGGGGCAGGAATCGCACGAATACCGTACTGCCGAGAGACTGGGCTCTCCCAGCCTTTTCCACTGAAAACCTGTCGCCACGGAATTTCGTTCTCTTCGAGATAATCCCGTAGTCGCTGTTCGTCAGTGTCAAGGCTAATGCCGATAATATCAAATCCTTCGTCCTTATAGCTGTCGTAGACTTTTTTGACCGTCGGCATCTCCGCGATACAGGGACCACACCACACAGCCCAAAAATCCAGCAGGACGACTTTTCCCCGATATTGCGCAAGCGAGATCGGAGTGCCATCAAGGTCTGTGGCAGAAAAATCTGGCACAGGCTTTCCGATTAATGCCAACGCAGGGTCAGCCTTGATGCGATATTCATTCGCGAGCTCAGCGTTGCCTAATCTTTCATGAATCTCTGCAAGTTTCCTGAAGACACTGCGGTTTTCCGGGAACAGTTCCTCAAGTTTCGTAAAAAGCTGCAGCAGCTCTTCATTTCGATTCATTATCTCAAGCATATCGCCGAGGACAAAGTGCTCTCGAATGCTGTCAGGTTTTAGAGCCTCTTTATAACGGTTGATGAGATTCTCGGCATCTTCTTCTCGTTCGACTTTCATGTAGAGCCGCACAAGCGCAGGATATACATAAACAAGATTTTCATTGTCCGGGTGTTCCTGAATGCCAGCAGCCAAGGTCGTAATGGCTTCCTCAAGGCTCTCGTACATATCTTCAGGTTGGAATTCCCAAGTGTTGGCGGACCGGTAAACTCTTGAGGAGAAACTCAAATTGAGTGCCACAAAATCTTCATTCGCATGGTGCCGACACCGCACGATCGGCATCGCATCGCCATACACTTTGCGTTGCTCGGTTTTCCATTCTCTATACCGCGGGTTAAGCTCGTAGCTATAACTTACGGGCATTTCGGGATCTGTGTTGGGCGTATAAATCGGTTTGCCGCCCTCTTTATCTGACGGACAGAGGAGTAGGTCCGCTTCTGACAAGTGTTGGAGTGGGTTCGCTTCCGCCAAGTGTTTCGGATACAGATCCGAAAGCCATGCTGGAAAATCGCCATGTTCTTTCTGATACGCTTCAATCGCCTTGCCAATAGCAAGCAAGTTTTCGGTGCACATCTCAACATTTTTTTCATGCTGTTCAGTCGGTTCTGGTATTGCTTCTTCTGCATGTGCGAAACTAACTAACAGACTCAACACGATTCCTACGGTCACAATTGCTTTCATCTGGGGACTCCTCTTTTCGTTTTTGCAATGTTTATCGGAGCATTGTTTAAACACAGAAGATAGTATAACACACCACGCTGGGAAACTCTACGATTATTTAGTTGGATTTCCTATTATTTCCAAGTATTGACTGCATGAGTTTGATGAGGTTAACCTTTTCTGCCTCTGTCACTGCCTCTAATACAAGATGTTCTAACATGCCCCCGCTAGCTTGCTGAGAGATTAAGGTGCCATCTCTATCAACGAGCCACCCAGAAGGGACATTGCGAATGCCGTATTGCTGTGGGATAGGGCTATCCCATCTTTTTCCACTATAAACCTGCCGCCAAGGAATCTCATGCTTTTTGAGGTGCTCGCGCAGCATTTTTTCATCATTGTCAAGGCTGATACCGATGATATCGAATCCTTTGTCCTTATAGGTATCGTAGACCTTTTTCACATTCGGCGTGTCCTCAAGACATACACTCGACCATGTCGCCCGAAAATCGAGTAAGACGATTTTCCCGCGATAATCTTCAAGCGAGATTGGATTGCCATCAAGGTCTGTAGCGGAGAAATCTGGCACAGGCTTACCGATTAATGCCCGGAGGGGTTCTGCCTTTAGGCGGTGTTCCTTTGCCAACTCAGTATCGCCTAATTTCTGATAAATCTCAGCAAGTTTGCGATGCGCGGTACGGTCGTTTGGGTTTTGTTCCGCAAGTTCCTTAAAAACTTGGAGCAATTCCGTGTCCCGATCCGTCATCTCAAGCAACCTCGCGAGGGTCAGATAATATCGAGGATAGTCTGTGTTTATGCTTGATTTGAAAAGTTCAACAACACTGTCTACCTTGTCTGTGCGTCCTGTTTCAATGTAGAGCCGCGCAAGCGCAGGATATACATAATAGCACAAACGCTCATTGTCCGGCTGTTCTTGAAGTCCTATTTCCATAGCAGCGATCGCTGCTTCAGGGCTGTCATATAATTGTTCTGGAGTCGCTTCCCAGATACTCCAAGACCGAGATATCTTGTATGCGTAACTCAAATTTAAGCAGTGAAAATCTGGACTCGCGTGATGCCGACAACGGATGAGTGGTACGCCATCGCCATACAGGGTTCGGTTTTCTTGGATACGTTCCCGATACTGTGAGCGGAACTGATAACCGTAACTCACCGGCATTTTCGGGTCTATATTCCGAGCAAAACCTGCTCTACCGCCCATTCTATCCGCAGGACAAATCAGCACATCTGGATCCGGTAAATATCTCGGATGGTAGAGGTCTGAGAGCCATTCTGGATAATCCCCATTTACTTCCAAGTAGGCTTCAATGGACTGACCAAGTTTAATCAAATTCTGGGTACAGATTTCAATGTTTTTCTCTTGCTCTTCAGGTGTAAGAACAAAAGCCTCTTCCAATCTTTGTGCTGGGATTTGTACCTGTGCCGACGCAGCGGTAACCAGCAGACCCAACACGATGCCTATAGTCAAAATTACTTTCACTTGCTTGTCCTCTTCTACTTTTTCAAGATGTTAATAAAATAATGATTGAGAAACAACCTGCCTTCTTGTTTATCTTTATACCCTCCAGACTTGAAAATAGTATAACACATTTCATTGGAAATTCAACTGTTTTCGCTTGAATGATTTTAGCAGATAGGATATTCTGGTGGAAAGTAGCAGTCCGTATATCAAGAAAGACTGCTGTTTTAAGGAGCGAACATGCTGGGTGCGATTATAGGCGACATCGCCGGTTCTATCTACGAGGGAAATCCAATCAAAACCAAAGAGTTTCCGTTCTTCGGAGGCTATTGCAGTTTCACAGATGATTCAGTTTGTACTGTTGCAGTCGCGGATATACTGCTGCACGACCTCCGGCCTGCAGAGACAATGCAGCAGTGGTGTCGTCGTTACCCAGGACGCGGCTATGGTGGAAACTTCGGTATGTGGATTTATGCCGAGCCGCCTGAACCGTATAACAGTTACGGCAATGGCGCAGCGATGCGCGTCTCACCAGCAGCGTTCCTGAATCGCGATAATCTCGATGCTGCACTCTCCGCTTCCGACAAGGTAACCGAGATTACCCACAACCACCTGGAAGGCATGAAAGGCGCGCGGGCGACCACACACGCCATCTGGCTCGCGTTTCAAGGCGAAAACGCCGCAAACATCCGAGAAATTATCACATCTGAATACAGCTACGATCTCACACAGACCGTAGACGAAATCCGTCCATCCTACTTTTTTGACATAACCTGCCAAGACACTGTTCCACAGGCGATAACATGTGCATTGGAATCGGTGAGTTATGAGGACGCAGTGCGGAACGCCATTTCCCTCGGTGGCGATGCCGATACGCTTGCTGCCATTGCCGGTCCCATTGCCGAAGCATTGCACGGCATTCCCAACGATCTCAAAGCGCATACAGAAGATCTCTATCTCACTGATGCCCCAGACATCCTTGAAGTGATGCAGGAAATGTATCACTTCCGGTAGGTGTCAATTTAAGAAAAAACTGCACCGTAGGTTGGGTTGAACGGATTCTATCAAAACCGCGAAAAGTCATAGAAGATGTATACTTATCCATACACCTACATAACAAACAAAAACTGAGTGAAACCCAACGCTTTTATTTTCAAATTCCCGGGACTATGGCGGTATGAAGTTGGGTTTCACTGCGTCTTTGAGCATAACAACGCGATATTCAATTTAAGGGTGTTTGGAACCCACACATCCGATTTCTCAGCTTCGTTCAACCCAACCTACGTCACTCTTCATATCTCTGAGCATTAGATGAATCTCTTGACAAATAGATTGGATGTGTTATGCTGTTAACACATTTCTGAAATTATTTTAGCATGAAAAAGCAGCAAAAGAAATTGGCTCATGTATAAATTTAATGCAAGTTTTTTCGTTGCGAAGTTTTTTAGTAT
>VYCT01000028.1:0-26305 GCA_009843785.1 Candidatus Poribacteria bacterium
ATACTTAGGAGGTTTTCATGAAATATATAAATACAAGGAGGTAAAATTACATGTTCCGAAAAATATCAATATCAATCCTGTGCATTGCGTGCCTTTTAGTAGCGATTCCTTTGGTGGAGGCACAACTTCCGTTAGACGGTGTTGTGAGTTACTGGCCCTTTGATGATGGTACGGGTAAAGACGTTTTAGGTGATAACGATGGCGAACTTATGGGCAATCCGAAATCTGTCGCTGGTAAAGTCGGAAAAGCCCTTGAATTCGACGGCACAAATTCCGTTCATATTCCTGGCACGGCTTCTTTAGAATTCGCTGGTGAGGAGGAGATGAGCGTCGCTGTGTGGGTGAATGCTGATAGCGATAGCCCTGTGCAAGGTGTCGTCGCTGGCTGCTGCGGTACGATTGTTGCGCAGCGGGATGTCAACGGTTGGGCATTGCGGTTTGATGGTAGAAATGCTGGTCAAGAGATGGAATTTATTGTTCAACCGGGTTGGCAAGGGGACGGCGGTTTCGGTGCGCCTCAGTTTGATAAAGGGAAGTGGCATCATCTTGTGGGCGTTGTTGCTGGCAAAGAGATGTTTCTTTATGTTGACGGTAAGTTGGAGAAAGAACAGAATTACAATGGTCCGATGTCAACGGGTGGATCAGAAATGGAGATTGGGCACGCAGGTGATGGCGGATTTGTAGGTATCATCGACGAGGTTCTGATTTATAACAAAGCCTTATCTGCCAATGAAGTTAAACAAGTTTTTGAAGCGAAAGGTCTGCCTGTCCAACCGCAAGGTAAACTCGCAACCCATTGGGGGGACATCAAAACTTCGTTCTAAAGCAACCGCCTCTCTAACTTTATCTTGAGAAAGGATCTTTTAATTATATTATGGAACCCGTAAAAGTAGGTGTAATCGGATGTGGTGTTATCGGGAGCAGGCATCTCGGTATCGCATCAGAGGCATCACACATTGAATTAGTTGCTGCAGCGGATATGATTGAAGCAAACAGAACCCGTGCTGCGGAACGCTTCAACCCGCCGAAAATGTATAGTAACGACATCGAGCTGCTCAACGATGATGAAATCGAGGCGGTGGTACTGGCGTTTCCGACGCAATACCGGACAGAAGTTGCCTTGCGCGCATTTGAGAGAGGGAAGCATGTCCTGATTGAGAAACCGATTGCGATGAATACCGCTGAAGTGGAACAACTCATCGCTGCGCGTGGCGACTTAATCTCAGGCTGTTGTTCCTCGCGGAACCGTTTCAGTGGCGCTGCGCGGCTTGCGACAGAATTTATCACGACCGGCGGTTTGGGCGACTTGCGTAGTGTATATTGTCGCGCCATCAGAGGTGCGGGGAAAGAACCCGACACGCCGCGCCCGGCTTGGCGGCTGACGAAGGCTCTCAATGGCGGCGGTATTCTCGTGAACTGGGGCTGTTACGATCTCGACTATCTGCTCGGTATCACCGGATGGCAGCTGAAGCCGCAGACCGTATTTGCGCAGACCTGGACGGTGCCGCCGGTTTTTGACTCACACATCGCTCCGGGTTCCGATGCGGAAACGCACTATACTGCACTTATCCGATGCGAAGGTGGTATTGTGCTTAGCGTTGAACGGGGTGAGTTCATGACGATGCACACACATCAAGGTTGGGAAATTATCGGCACGGAGGGTTCTCTTAAGTTGACCATGGGTGATGGCAAACCGGAAAGTGTTACTTATAATCGTACGACAACAGAGGGCGGTGTTGAATCAACATCCCTTACGGAAATAGGGGAGGCACCGACATCACAACATGGCAATCCACTCTCGGATTTTGCTGCTGGCATACGTGAAAATCGGCAACCTTTGACGAGTTTGGAAAACGCGCTTGTTGTTCAGAAAATAACGGATGCTATATATGCTTCTGCAGAAACAGGGACTGCTGTGGAGATAGAAGGATAATAGATTGCAGGTATATTTGCTGGCGCGGTTTGTGGCCGCGCCAGCGTTTTTTTGGGGCTGCATTTATACGAAAAATTTCTCGGCGACGACAGCTGTGAAATTCTTACCCATGACTCGGTAGCCTTCCGCGTCGGGATGTAGGTTATCTGGTAGCAAATGGACAAAGTCAGCACCGAAGACGCTTAATCCGTCAACATAATGGACTTGTGTATCGCCGTGTGTTTGAAGTGCTTCGGCAGCGGCTTGTACTTCTTCACGCATTCTTTTGAGATGGAATCCTACAGTGTTTGGATTTTCCTCTCTCGGCGGGCAACAGATAGGTGACATCAGCACGATGGGTATATCTGGATGCTTCTCTCGGACAATCTGGACTGCACCGATGATGGCCGGACGGAACGCCCGCGGTCCTAAACTGGATGCGCCTTGGATGTTGATACCGAGACACATTGAGATATAATCAGCGGGTAAATCACGAATCATCCGCGCCACCATTGTGTCAAGATGGCACTGTCCGCCGTACCCGAGACAGGTTAGATTCAGCCCGTGTGTACGCGCGACGACCGCTGGCCATGTTTGTGTTGGCGATGCCGCTGCTCGACACTGGGTAATAGAACTACCATAAGTAATCCAGCGCGGGCGAGTGTCCGTGAACGGCTCAAGCGTTGCGCTATCATCTATCTCTAAGCTGCGGAGCTGGAACTTTCCGAATTGTGGAAGCCATAATTCAATTAATTTGTCACCATTAGCCAAGTCTGTGAAGGCAAAACTATCCTTCTGTTTTAAGTCAATTGAATCTATTTGTTCGCCATCACAACAGAGATCAAGCATTCCGCTTTCGTTTTGTGGTACGATATTCCCAGAAACCTGTGTTGTATTGCTCCGAAAACTGATGCGAACGCCTGCTGGCATCGCTGAACGTTCAAGTAAGGGTTCTGGGAACAGAACATGTGATGGGTGGGGTGTACGCCACGGCATCACCCAGTCTTCAGTTTTTTGCAGGGAAACCGCGCCCTGCCACGTCAATTGTGGTGCATCTGGTTTCAGTTGCATGGTATATCTCCTCTTACATAGCATCGATGACAGCACGCAATTGTCGGATACCGTTTAACATATCCTCTGGTTGTCCCCAGTGTTCAATACTTGCTGCGCCATTGAATCCATCCGCAACGAGCGTTTCGAGGATCGGTGCATAGCGTAATCCTGTGTCCCCGATCGGATCCAGGTTTTTCTCACGGTTCGGTTTGATGTGCAGATGTCGTACAAGTCCCTTAATATGGGCATATCCGTCTGGGAATGGATTTTCGCCGCAGTGTAACCCGTTATTCACATCCCAGCAAGAGGTGAGTGAGGTACTATTTCCGAGGGCATTGATGACAGCCCGCGTTTCTTCGCAGGTCCCAGCGAGACACGCGCTTTCGTTTTCAAAGCAGAGCGTAACATCTGCGCTCTCTGCGATCGGGACTACCTGCGAAAGTTTTTCGACGATGCGTTCCATATAGTCGTTAATATCGGGGCGTGGTGCGCCTTTCGTCCGGCGATTCGGATTCCAAAACGTAAACCCACGAATGACTTGGGTATCAAAAGCATGTGCAAGCGTGACCATGCGGTCAAAGTGTTTTCGGTGTTGATCGTATTCCTGTGGATCATCAATTGCGCATTTGCCAAACGGTGATCCGATACTCGCGACGCGAACATTGTAGGCAGTCAGGACATCTTGAACGCGTTGGACATCGTCATCGTCAATTTCGGTTACGTGTTTGCCCCAAACACCGCCGCGTATTTCGACAGTATTCGCGCCAGCTTCAACACCGAGTTTGATGGCTTCCTCAAAATCAGTTTTAGAAACTTCGTCAGCAAAAAAACAGACATCAATCATTTTTACCTCCCTAAAGAATCAACGGTATGAATGCCTTATGGGCATTCCCCGCCCCTTATCAGGGACTTTTGAAACCGTTGTGTAGGTTCTACAATTTTTTCAATTCAGTCAGAATCTGATCGGAACTGACGCGCGTATCAAACTTGGCATCAAGGAACTTCCATGCGACGCGCCCGTTTTGGTCAATAATATAGGTTGCCGGGCGCGCTATACGCGTGTTACCCGTGTCAATAACATTATAGGCTTCAATTGCTTCTTTATTCTCATCCGAAAGTAAGAGATAAGTTATCCCGAGATTCTGCCTTGTTAGACCTGTAAGCGTCTGTGGATCGGCACTAATCGCGATTATTTCGGCATCTTGTGCTTTAATATCCACATAACCTGTTTGCAACTCACCGAGTTGCCCCTGACAGAAACCTCACGTACCCATCCGATAGAAGACGACGACTAACTTTTGTCCACTGTAATCCGAGAGGCTCTGTATACTTCCATCTGCATCTGGCAACGAGAAATCCGGTGCCAGTGCGCCAATATCCAATCCCTCGCCCAACGGAAGTTGCTCGACTGTCTCCTCCATGGAAACTATATCTTGTAAAATCTGTTCCGCTTCTTCACATGCTGGACACAAGAAGATGATAGTAGCTAATAGCATTGAAAGGTTTACTAAGCTAAAAGTGCCTGAAGACGGTGTTTTCCGTCTCGGATTTATGAGATAATTCGTTATCAATTTGGATTGCATGTTTCACGCCTCCCTTCGTCGTTTTGTAATTGCATCCAGTGGCGAACATCGGCGCGCATCGTTTCGAGAATCGGACGCATCTCCGCACTGAACGCTAAATTGTTGAATTCATACGGATCCGCTGTTACATCATACAATTCTTCCACAGGATGATGTTGGGTGAGATAAACGAGTTGTGCGGTCTGCGGATCTGTTTCAGCTTTTTTCACCCAACTTTTCCACACCTCGGCGTGGCTTTCTGGAATACCTTCAACTTCAGTGAAATGGGTTGTCCATCTGTTCTCAGGCATCAGGTTCAAGATATACTTGTAGCGGGTATCTCGGACACAACGCTGCGGAAAAACGTTCATATTGCCGTCACGGGTATGCGTGCCGAAGATTTTATCTCGGAAAATCGTCTGCTTTCCGAGCAGGACATCCTTAAAACTCCTGCCATCTAAATTGTCCAACGGTTCCCCGCCTGCGATGTCAATGAGCGTCGGAAAGAAATCGACGTGTGAAATCATTGCATCAGAGACGGTATTCGCAGAAATCTCGTCGCGCCACCTCGCGATGAACGGCAGGCGCGTCCCGGTGTCATACAAGGTCCATTTACAGTGTGGCCACTCAGAACCGTGATCAGTCGTGTAAATAAACAACGTGTTATCTGCGTATCCGTGTGTCTCCAGCATTTTGTCAACTTCGCCGATACGGGTGTCCATCGTGGTGATGTCTTGATAGTAGTTGGCAAGCGCATTTCGGGCGATAGGTGTATCGGCAATATAAGGTGGCAATGGCAAGACATCTGGCTCATAAATTTTGTTGGGCTCCCATGTGACGTGCGGGTTGTTATCGCCAAGAATGAGACAAATCGGTTGATCTGGATTCTCTTGTCGGTGGTTAGAAAGAAAACGTTCAACAGGAGCCGTATCAAGTCCTTCAGCTCGGTATTTCCGTCTATGTTCTGTACGCTTCGGGAGGAAACCACCGATGTATTCAAAATCGAAGAGCGTCTCCGGCTTTACATGTGTCTTGCCAGCGATTGCGACGCGATAACCGAGTTCGCGGAGCGTATTGGGTAGAGCTTTGAGATGGGCGTGACACTCGGTATGATTGCCCATTGCGCCGTGCCGTGCCGGATAGAGACCGGTATAGAGCGTAGAACGAGAGGGGGCACATGTCGGTGTCGGTGTGAAAGCGTGCGTGAAACGGATTCCGTCTTCAGCAATGCTATCTAAGTGTGGCGTTTGGATATGTCCGTTCCCGTAGCAACCGAGGTATTCCGAGCCGTGGTCATCGGAGAGATAAAGAACAATATTTGGCTTCTTTAATGCCATAGGTTAGTAATCCTCAGCAGGTCGGAATGGCTTCGGTTTCTGAGGGTTTTCGATTTCCATCTCGACATTTTCCGGTGGGAATTGTGGGCAGACCGTCCCGTCCTTCATTACCCATCGGAAATTGTGCCAAAAGCGTCTGCTTGTCTTGACGATTTCTGGGTTTGTATAAACTCCTGCGACAGCAATACGACTCCGCTCAGTTTTGTTTGGTGGGCTATAGTGCCAAAGACTACTGTGCCAGATGACGACATCTCCGGTACCTAATTCGATGTGATGTACAC
This sequence comes from Candidatus Poribacteria bacterium, assembly GCA_009843785.1. Lineage (GTDB taxonomy): Bacteria > Poribacteria > WGA-4E > WGA-4E > WGA-3G > WGA-3G. The sequence continues at coordinate 6,146 of VYCT01000028.1, forward strand.
CGTGCTTTTCGATCATTTCCTGAACGGCTTCGCGTGGTAGTTCGCCGTGTATGCTATCGGGGTACAAAACGTGTTCAATGATCTCGGTTTTGTGGCTACCGGGGATAAACTGCATGCATCCATTTTCTCGCGTGGCGGGTTCGAGGGGTGTCCAGAAGTTGAAAGGTTCTGTTTCACCGTCGCGCCAGAGTCCGTTGTCTTGGTGCCAAGGGGTTGCACTGCCAGTGAGGGGCGGTTTGAGGAAGCAGCTATTGAACTTCATAATGATGTCGTCGCCGAGGAAATAGCGTGCGATGTTGAGTATTTCGGGGGCGGCATGTATACTATGCCATATCAGTGGTGCTTGGACGCAGAAGTTGCTGAGTTTCCGATAACGTGCGATACGTCCTTGTGGCGAATCGTCCATCGGATCCATCGGATCCATATCAGCGAACTGTCCGGGATCCGGTTGCATGATGTGATTACGGATTACGCCGCGAAGTTCCGCAGCTAAGTCTTGTGAGATAATATTGCGAAGGATGAAGTAGCCTTCGGTTTGATAGTGTGCCTTCTGTTCAGCGTTCGGTTGCCATCGTGTCATCGTAATGTTCTGTCCCCCCGTTGTGAGGTTGTAAGTGCCAGATGTGCTTGGAATGCCTACCTATCAGTCACGCAAAGATGTCTTGAACCCGACATTGGAACCCTTCGACAACATCACCCCCATCAAGCGTATCGGTTCCACGTAAAACGGCAAAATCTTCATTAGAACGATAAACCTCCACCGTTTCTCGGCGTGGATTGATGACCCATACCATTGTGCAACCTGCAGCCAACCATTCTTCTACTTTCTCAGCAACCTCGGCGTAAGTATCGCCAGGGGAGATGACTTCAATAGCCAGATCAGGAGCCCCTTCCCAATACCCTTTGACGATCCCTTGCCGTTCAATTGATGCCTGTCGAACAAAGGCGGCATCTGGTGCACGCACTGTATCAGGATTTTGGGCAATCTTAAAACCTGTTTCGGTACCGCAAACATAACCTAATTGGTGTGTTCTAACATGTACGTTAAGTCTGCTTCCAATTTCAGCTGCACAGATACCGTGCTCAAATCCAGCAGGCGGCATTTTGCGGAGTACTCCTTTCACGAGCTCATACCGAGAATCATGAGGCTGTCTCGCCAAGTCATCAGCCGTTAAAAGGCGTTGCTGCGCGGCTCGCGGTGCAAGTGTCGGTTGATCCAGTTGCGTGTCTGCCATGATGTCCTCCGGAAAAGAATATTTAACAATTTCCGATTTCTGATATGATAACACTTGCAAGCAGGTATGTCATCGCTTCTTTTTCCTCCGTTGATAATATACAAGTTTAGCAGAAAGGGAAAAATGTGTCAAGGACCTGGACGTGTCTTTTTTCGTTGAATCGTTTCGGAGAATATGATAAGTTAAGGAAATAAATACTACACTGCGACGGGATCCATGCTGACTCAAGAAATGGTAGCCGATGTCCCAACGGAGCCAGGTGTCTACTTTTTTCGTGGCGCCACGGGAACAATCCTCTATATCGGCAAGGCGAAATGTTTGCGGAAGCGGGTCCGTTCTTATCTGCATAAGATCAAAAACCGCCCAAGCAAAATCAAGCGGCTTATCCGGTGGACAACAGATGTCCGATATCAGGTGTGTCGTTCAGAACAGGAAGCACTCTTCCTCGAATCGCGCCTGATCCAAGAGTATCAACCCTCCTATAACACTGCTTTGAAATATGGAAGGACATCTTGGTATATTCGGATAGACGTTGGCGAGGCGTTTCCGCGCCTTGATCGTGTGTTGGAAACACAACCCGATGGTGCGAGATATTTTGGGCCGTTGTCGAGTCGGCGCTGGACAGATGAGGCGATTGACGTTTTACAGCGGATATTTCCGGTTCGCACGTGCGAAGGTGAGATTACACCAATTCCGGGGTTTCGCGCCTGTTTTCAGTATGACTTAAAACGGTGTGATGCGCCGTGTGCAGCACTCATTACGCGCGAACGCTATGGAGAGATGATTACAGATATTGTCGATTTGTTGGATGGAGAATATGAAAAAGTGCAGACGCGTCTGGTTTCCAAACGGGATAGTGCGTCGGAGGCTTTGCAATTTGAGCGCGCTGCTGCGTTGCATAAGCAGCTGCAACGGATCCAAAAAGTCTTTACGTTCTTAGATGTGCATCGTCGGTGAACCAACGACACCGAAAAACAGCAGGATATCCACTCCATAAAGAATTCGCACGCAATTAAAGGTGCCGTTGAAACACTGGTACATTTTCGTCTATTTGGCAGCTAATTTCGCTTTCGTAAAAAAAATGTTGCCAAGAAACCTAATACCGTGTTAAAATGGAAGAAAATAATTATTCAAGGAGGTTAACCCATGTATATAGCGAGATTATCGCTGATTTGTCTTGTCGCCTTTGCCTTCATGGTAGGTTGTGGCATAATGGGACAAAAGACAGAAATGTCTGAGACCGCTGTTACAAGCACTGCGGACAGTGCTCCCATGAAATCTGAAGCGAAGAGTGCCAGTGACGTAGCAGAAGCCATGGATGAAGCCGCCGTTGAAGAGATCACACTGAATGTCACGGGAATGACGTGAGGCGCATGTACCAGTGCGGTGCAGGGTGCACTCAGCAATGTCACCGGTGTTTCTAAAGTGGTGAGCGTCTCTACAGCGAGCAACACGGCTGTCGTAAAGGTTGAAAAGGGCAAAGTTACAACTGATGCCTTGATTAAAGCTGTTGAATCAGATAAGCGTTTTAAGGCAACGGTTGCCAATTAGTGGCATAGAAAGAAGGGCGGATTTATCCGCCCTTTCTATATGAGTTGAAGCGCAAATTATATTTTTTTTTGCGTCCTCAATCGGATATAGTTTAATTGATTAGATGTCAAATGAAATCACAGGGGCGCGATCGGAAGTTCGCTTTTACAAATAAGGAGAATAAACTTATGCGTCAGCTAAACGTGAGCATGCTATTTGTCTGCTTTGCAGCATTTCTATTTGTTTTTGCTTGTGCAGACACGTCAAAGAAACCAGCAGAAACACCAAGTCAGTCGGCAGAAGAGACGACAGAAACGTCACCTCAAACGGCAGCAGCAAGCATTGAAGAGATCACACTGAATGTCACGGGGATGACGTGAGGCTCTTGTACCAGTGCGGTGCAGGATGCACTTACAAAAGTTACCGGTGTCTCTGAGGTTGTCAGTGTTTCTATGGATGAGAATAAGGCTGTGGTGAAGGTTGAGAAGGGCAAAGTTACAACAGACGCTTTAGTTAAGGCTGTTGAAGCAGATCCGCGTTTTAAGGCAACAGTCGCTAACTAAAAATTTTAGGTTGTGTAGATTGAAATGCCCTCCTTAACAGTTAGGACAGCTTATACGCAATTAATCAAATTTGCATGGCGAGGCTTTTGTGCCTCGCCATTTTTTTGGGGTATGTGGAACTGAAGAGGAAAACAGGGATTACCATAAATGTCCTGATGTCCCACTTACTATCCTTTGGCGTAGAGCGGGTTATCAAGTAGCGTTTGGACTTCGTAGATAGACCCCTTCAACTCTGCGTACGGTTCCGGCATACGCACAGGTGCAGTCACCATACGGGGTTGATTCGTCGGTTCGCCACGGATAATGAAGTCGTTGAAAGTATCCCAATCTGGAATTCCCTTCAGGGGCCAAGCATCTACCGCGCAATACTGGAAGAGCAGTAAGCGTCGCGGTTTGTCAGAGGTGTTCGGGGCAGACCCGTGTAACGCCCGAACATGATGAATTGTAATGCCACCTGCCTTTAACTCAATAGGCACAGCACCTTCTGGCGTGAAATCAGGATCTGTCACTGCCCCGATAAAAGCCCCATCTTGGTGATGATCTAAAGTTGGTCCCTTATGAGACCCTGGAATTATCATCAGCGCGCCGTTCTCCACAGTCATATCGTCAATGACGATCCCAACTGCGAGCAGATTGTCATTGGTGTGCGGATAAAACGCCCAATCCTGGTGCCATTCGACCGGGCTTCCGAATTCTGGATATTTCATATTCAATTTATGTCCATTATACCGAACGCCGGATCCGATCAGTTGTTCCACAATATCCAGAATCTTGGGGTGCCGTAAGGTTTGATCGTAGACGGTATGGTATAGTGCCGGACTTTTGATACGCCGCACGCGCGGGTTCGCTGCGGTGTGTCCGGGTTCCAGGTCAAAGATGTCGGTATGTTCAGTAACCTCTCTCGATTTCTCAACGAATTCATCGGTGACGCGTTGGAGGTCGGAGACCTCTTCTGCTGTTAGTACCGCCTCAACACCGATATAACCGTTTTTGTTGTAAAAATCACACTGTTCTTGCGTGAGCATTGTTCCGTTACACTCCTCTTAGCGAAATGATGCTGTTATTATACGTCAATCTGTAAAAAATTTCAACCCTTGCTTAACAATCTCTCATAAATGTCCTGTACTTTTTGAACATGTGCGTCAATACCAAACGCTTGCTCAGCATGTTTTCTTGCCGCTTGCCCTATACGCATGCTTTGGATCGGATCTTCGGCGAGCGCAATAATCTTGTCCACGATTTTCTCCATCGGGTCTAATGGAATAACATACCCCGTTACGCCCTGAACAATCATGTCAGTGGTACTGCCGATTGGAGTGCCAATAACGGGTTTGCCAGTCGCCATTGCCTCTGCGATAACACTCCCTGCTGAGAGGGTTACAAGTAGGTCGAGTTCCTGCAGTGCCTTGGGCATATCGGTGCGGTGTCCGGTGAAGTGGACGATGTCTTGCAACTGATACTTGGCTACCAACTGGCGGACTTCACGCTCGTAGGTGCGATGTACAAGAGTATCTAATGCGGCACCAATGACACGAAACCGGACTTTTTTGCAGTGCGCAGCAACCTTCGCGGCTATCTCAACGAACGCCTTTTGACATTTGAAAGGTTCAATTCTACCCACGATACCCACGACATATTCCGCCGGGTGTGCGGGGCTATGAGCGGATTGAAAGACTGACAAATCGACACAATTCAGTATGACATCAATTTTGCGAGCATCAATCCGCGCTTGGATAAGTGGCGTTTTGCTCTGCTCCGAGATGGCGATAATGCTATCCATCCGGTCAAATTTGTACTTTTGCACCTGGGTAGGTGTGAGAAGGTTCCGCGCGTGTGAAACAACAGGGACTTCCAATCGCTTTTTGAGGGACCAGAGATACGGGTTAAACCACGAATCGGAAGTATGGATTAGGCAAGCGTTGTGGGTCTTGGCAAGTGCGACTAATTTCGCAGCGGCACTGTACCTCGTTATCAACGATTTCACCTTTCGCCACGGTGGAAGTTCGAGAACCACCGTAGGAACATTGGTACGCCTCAAGTGTTCAACAAAAACACCATCGTCAGGACAAACGACGAGTGGACAATAGCGCGCTCGATCAATGTTTGCAACGAGATAAGCGAGTTGCTTTTCACCCCCGCCGATGCTCGAACCGCAGTGGCTGAGGTAGAGTATCGGTTTTTTGTCCATGTGTCCGCCTATCCATCACGTGAATTACTTTTCAGGGACAAGTTGGGTAACCCACAAATTAGACAGGAAAATCGAGGTGCTGATCCCGGAAAACCTGACTCACAGATCGGTGTTGATGTACCCTCAATATGGCTTGGGATAAGAGGGGTGCGATAGAAAGCACTTTAACTTTTCCATCCAGCTGCTTTTCAGCAGGAACAGGGATTGTATTGGTAGTGACCACCTCACGAATTGCTGGGTGATCAAGACGCTCCAATGCCGGACCGACCAATATAGGATGTGCGATACTTACATAAGCAGGTTCTGCGCCAGCTTCCGCCAATGCCATGGCTTGTTGGCGAATAGTTCCGCCCGTTTGTATTTCATCGTCAGTGATAATAGGGGTTTTACCTTTCACATCCCCAACAAGTTCGACGAATTTAACACTCTGTCCATCAATACCGGTGCGTCGTTTGTGCATGATGGCTAACGGCAGCCCAAGCATATCGGCGTATTTCTCTGCTAACTTAGCGCGACCGGCATCAGGGGCAACAATTACGCCGTCTTCGACCTGTTTCTCGCGGAAGTAATTCACCAAAGTCGTCACGGCAGTCAGATGATCCATAGGGATATCAAAGAAGCCCTGTATCTGTGGCACGTGTAAATCAATCGCCATGACGCGACTTGCGCCTGCCGTTGTCAAAAGATTGGCGACAAGCTTCGCGCTAATCGGTTCGCGTCCTGTTGTTTTGTGATCCTGACGTGAATACCCAAAATATGGAATGATAGCGGTAATCTGCCGGGCTGATGCCCGTTTCATCGCGTCAATGGTGATAAGCAGTTCCATCAAGTTTTCGTTGGCTGGTTGACTTGTTGGCTGCACAACATAAATATCGGTGCCGCGGATACTTTCCTCAATTTGAACCCGAGTCTCAAGGTTGGGAAACGGACCGATTGTAATTTTACCAAGTTCAACGCCTAAAATGGCAGCGATCTCCTTCGCCAATGCCGGATTCGCGCTTCCAGCAAATAGCCTGAAATCGCTGCTAACTTGTTGGTCAATCAGTGTGGACATGCCAAAATCTCCTTAGTTCAAAATGGGAATAGGTTAGATTAACGATTCACCTGTCATCTCAGCGGGTTGATCTAAACCGAGGAAGCGGAGTGCTGTGGGTGCGATGTCGGCAAGGCGTCCGCCTTCACGAAGTTGTTTCCCCTTGCGCTGGTTATCGACAACGATGAGATCGACATCGTACGTTGTATGTGCAGTATGGATTCCGCCGGTTTCTGGGTCAATCATCTGTTCACAGTTTCCATGATCGGCAGTGACAATGAGTGCTCCCTCCTTCTGAAGCACAGCGTCAACGATTTTTCCTACGCCTGCATCAACCGCTTCAACTGCCTTGATAGCGGCAGGCAGTGAACCGGTATGTCCTACCATATCGCCGTTGGCATAGTTGAGTACGATCAAATCATATTTATCGGAGCCGATCCGACGTAGCATCTCTGCGGTCACACCGGGTGCAGACATCTCGGGTTTTTGGTCGTAGGTCGTTACGTCACGTGGAGAAGCGATGATTTGCCGATCTTCACCTTGATAGGGTTCATCTCGATAGTCGTTGAAAAAGAAGGTAACATGCGGGAATTTCTCAGTCTCAGCGCATCGGAATTGCGTGAGTCCCGCCTCGCTGATATAAGCACCGAGTGTATTCTTCATTTTCGGTGGTTTTTTAATCGCCGCTTCAACAAGCATTCCTTGTTCGTACTCGGTCATTGTAACAAACTTAACGTCAGGTTTGCGATTCCGTTTAAAACCCATTTCTCGCGTTACACCGTCTTTCCCTTCCCCTTGAAACGGAAATTCATCAAGACAAAAGGCTTTGGTGAGTTCACGAGGACGGTCGCCTCGGAAGTTATAGAAAACAACGGCATCTCCGTCAGTGATACGCGGCAGTGGATCACCGTCACTTCCGACAACCACACTCGGACGCACAAACTCATCCCCTTTGCGATTGCTGTCATCAGGATTTTTGTAATAATCACGATAAGCATCTGTAGCAGAAGTAACAGGGTCGCCAACACCTTCAGTTAAAAGACGATATGCTACCTCAACGCGTTCCCATCGGTCATCCCGATCCATTGCGTAATAACGTCCGACAACGGAGGCTATCCGCCCGATACCTATCTCTTTCAATTTCGCTTCAATCTGCTCACAGAATTGGATACCGAGATCGGGCTGGCAGTCGCGTCCATCGCTGAAATTGTGAATCAAAACTTGGTTGGATTTGAGTCCATTTGCTTTAGCAAGCCTGAGCAGCCCGTAGAGGTGTTCAAGTGAACTGTGCACGCCAGCATCGCTTGCCAATCCCATGAGATGGAGATGTGTCCCGTGCTTTTTGACATGCGCGATCGCTTCCAAAAGCACTTTATTCTGAGCAAATTCACCGGAACGGATCATGGTGCTGATGCGGAGGAGTTCTTGGTTCACAATGCGTCCTGCGCCGATGTTCTGATGCCCGACTTCGCTGTTGCCGATAACACCAGCCGGTAAACCGACATCTTCACCGGAGGTGTGGATTTGAACGTGTGGATAGTTCCGCCGCAACCAATCATCTACGGGTGTTTTTGCGAGATGAACGGCGTTCGCGTGCTGAAATTCGGGGTACGGATTATTGCCCCAGCCGTCCCGAATGATGAGGACGACGGGGCGTTTCTGCTGGGTCGCCATGCAAATTCCTTTCTATTGCATATAGTTATCGGTTGTCAGTTTGCCTCACAGTGAGAGTTAAGAAACCTCTTGTGGCAGTCCGGTTTGTCGTAGCCGTTACAGAGACCCTCTTGACTGAAATCGAAGCAACTGACAATTTTTATGATGCATTGCGCATGACACGTCTGTAGATGGTGCGCAATGGGACTTCACATTCAATTGAAGCGAGTGATAGCGTATCTTCAAGATGCTGAAACCTGTTATGGGTCCATTGCGCGCCTTCGCGCTGGTAGTGCTCAACACGTACACTGTCTTGTGAAATAAGGATGTATTCCTGTAAGGATGCCAGCTGCTTATAGTGCTCAAATTTTTCACCACGATCGAACGCTGCGGTTGAGGGTGATAGTACTTCTATGACAACAACCGGATTGAGAAGCGTGTCAAAGGTGTCATCCTCAAAACGGGGCTCACCACAGACAACGACAACATCTGGATAGAAGTAGGAGCCTTCTGGACTGGTCCGTACGCGCATTTCGCTGGCGAAGACTTCACATTCACTCTCCATCAGTAAACTGTTAATCTGAGTAGCAATATCCAGTGTAATGCGGTTGTGTGCGCGACTTGCGCCAGACATCGCGATAATTTGCCCGTTGTGGTATTCGTTTTTAAAGGGCTGCTTGCGTTCCCAAGTGAGGTACGCCTCAGGTGTCAAATAGGTTTGTGCTGTAAGCGTTGACATAAGTGCCTCCATGAGGCTCTGTTTTCTTACCAAACGATTTGAGCGGGGGACATCTTTTAAAGTCCTACCTTTAATTTTCCCCATGTTGTGGCGAGTTTTCCACGTGCTTCTACATCCTGCGGTGTTTCCATGACCTTTTGGATGTCGGCTTCGCTCAAAGTTTTCTCATAGAGTCGGACTTCATCAATTTTACCGGGGAAAAAATCTGTTGGTCGGCCGAAATCGTCACCACCGATCCAGAGTTCTAATGCGGAAGGTGCGATCGGTACACCGTTGGCAGCATCGCCTTCGAGTTTACCGTTCACGTAGACCTTCATTGTTTTTCCATCGAATGTTCCAGCGAAGTGATACCACTCACCGACTTTCCAATCGGTTGTTGTTGATTCAGCAAAGGTGTTGTTCGGTTTGACGAGGAAATCAATACTATCTACGTTGCCGAAGTCAAAGATAACGAAGATGGAGTCGTTTTTGACCATCAAGCGTCGTCTGGTGAGTACATCGTTTGGACTGAACCACACCATGAGGGTAATATTTTCCTCAATTGCGAAGGCGGCATCATCCGCGACAACGACGTGGTCCTCCTCACCGTCAAATTCGAGTCCGGTACCGAATTTTCCATCAATCCACTTGGGATTTCCGTTAAATTCTCCGTCATGTCCATTGCCCGTGACATCTTCGGCTTTTTTACCATCGCCTTCATCAAAGGGCCAGTAGGCGACGAGTCCGTCTTCTGCGACGTTGGCGATACTGAGGCAGGGGACGATCAGGAGTGCACATAGCGACAAAACAAAGGTAATTTTGGGCATTTCTAATTTCTCCTATGTAAGCGCGAAATTTTGGATTCTGTATCTTGGGGGTTTGTCAATATTATAACATATTTTTGGAAAGGAAGTGTATAAAAAATTAAGATTTGGTAGGAAATTTTAGTTGGTGAACAATTTGAGTCCATAGAGATAGAATGCCTATATTTCTTATCCAATATCTTTCAATCCTTGGTAAATTGCCCGTTGCCGAGCGTCTAATTCCGGCACCCGACCCGCCATCTCACTCAGTGGCTGCGATGAGTCCCGTTCATCGTCAAACCCATCGTTCATTCTGCTTTCACATCCTTCGCTCTAAATTCTGTAATCACATATTAACACACTCCAAGACGAATGTCAAGCCATTTTACGAGACACATGTCGCCCCGCTGGGGCTAAGGCTGCAGGAGTATAAGGGCAATTCATTGCGCGGGGACGGGCGATGAATCGCCCTACTACAAACTTAGGCATCCCTATTGGGCTTTAGGACGCTAAATAGCACGCTCAATCGACCAATGCCGGTCGGTGCTTTGGACGACGACAGCACCCGGCAGGTCCATTTGTGTTAGCATCTCGTTAACTTCTGCAATGGTGAACGCGGCGAGGAAGGAATCGTAGTATAACTTCTGTTGACATGGGGTGTCATCTGCGGCGTAGCGATCCACGAAGGCTTGTGCATCTGCGGGTGTCTCTGGCCGGATGAGGTCGCGGATAAGAACTGTTCCATGAGGGCGCGCAACTCTGCCCATTTCTTGGAGTGCTTTCATCGCGTCGTGGATGTGATGTACGATGCTGTTGGAGATAAGTCCGTCATAGGTGTTGTCGGGATAGGGTAAGGTTTTGGCATCAACAAGTTCGAGGGTTATCCTATCAGTGAGACCGGCATCTGAGACGTGGCGTTTCGCTATCTTAAGCATCTCCTCGGATAGATCGATGGCGGTGATGTGGATAGCGGGGCAACGTTGTGCGAGTAAGATGGGAATTTGTGCGGGACCGGTGCCGACATCGAGAAAATGTCCAGTGCTTGCGCCGAGGGCGACGACGCGGTCTACGAAAGCTTGGTCAACTTCGCCGTGCCCCATCGCATCGTATGCCTCGGCGGCTTCGGTTGTATCCATCACCTCTGGTTCTACAATTCGGTTCATTTTCTGACTTTCTGATGAGTTGAGCGACAGTTAGCGCGTTCTGATGAATCTGGTCGGGTTGAAATTGCGTATACATCCCGACTGCCATCGCGTCTGTCGGTTTGATATTTTCGAGTGCGAGCTGAAATGCTTCACGTGGTTCATTTCTACCAGCAGCTAACACTTTGATAGCGATTATCGGTAGCGGTATCGCGTTTATAGCGGCGAACGCTGCATCCCGATCATCTGGCAGATAAAGTTCTCTATGTCTTGTATGATTATACAACGCGCAGACATAAAAGTCAACATCATATCCTTCAGTGTAACAATACTTGAGGACCTGTGGATCGTGCGTGCCGAGTCCGACAGCACAATCGAGATCGCGGATACATTTGAGACTCTCGTGCAATGAACCGAGCTGTCCTTCTGCGTACAATTTATCGGTCGTACCACCGTGATGGTAGATGGCAATCGGTTTGTAGCGGGCGATAATCTGTAAGTATTCGTTGAGATCGGCATACTCCGTATCTTTTGGTGTCTGAGCAATCCACTGGATTGTACCGCCCGTGTTCCAGTATTCGTTGAGGACGCGCATGATATGTCGATCGGCGCGAGCGAGGACGGTGTTAATGCCGTTCTCCTCTGCTTGCCGGAGATCTGCCATAATTTGGTGCGTCGTATAGTAGTCTATCATCGTTTTCGATGCCGCGGCAGAGCGGTGTGAGATACCACTATACGGATTGCCGCCGATGATGAGCCGCGTGACGCGATGGGATGCGATGGAAATTGTCGGTAGTTTCATCGTATTATTTTGTGCCCCCCGGCTTCTCCTGAGAAAAATGGGAACTCCGAGAACCGGCACTGGGGTTCAAATCCCTTTCCGCCGAAATTTTGTAAATTATACCCTCTGGATCTGTATAAAACATAAGTTGATACATTTTAATTGTTGTCTCGGGTGTCTGTGTTACCCGGCGTCCGAGGTTAACTGACCGTCTGCTGGAAATGATTTCGCGATGTGCTTGTTGTAGAAAAGTCAGCGAAGGTATCTGCCAGATGTAAATTTTTGAACCTGTTTCGGTGTGGCTGATTCCATGAGGTGTTCCCCATTTTTGAATCGCCGTTGAAATGCGTCTTCCGTGCCATACCTCCTGAATTCGCTGTACTTCTTTTCGTTGTATTTCTTTCTCCTCTGGTGGAGGTTCGGGGGCATTCATTAAATGCTTCGATGCCGTACACCCAACGAGTAAGATGCTTGTGATAAATACGAGCAGTGTAAATTTGTTCATTTTCAAATCTCCTTGTGATACGGCTGCGTTCTCTCGTCTTGTGAACGTTCTGAGGTCCACATTAAATGCACAGGTGCCGTATGCCCTATCAACAAAATGCTTGCAATCAACAGAAAATGTAAAGCGAGAGAACGCTATGCCTCAGAGCGATTCAGTTTTAAAAATTTACTTCATATATGGGTATACTTTCCGCTGTAGGAGCGAGCTGTGCTCGCGATCTTACGGAGAAAACGTTAACATCTGTAAACGGAAATCGAAAGCAAAAGCGAAAACTGAATCGTTCTACGCTATGCCTAACAAAAGCATCAAGACCGCCAATCGGAGAACTCGCGTTGTCATGCTAAATGCCTTCCTTATGATTAATTTATTTCGTCACCGACAGACTGCTTCAGTCTACCCCACAAGGTCGTTTGTGTGTTGACCGTCGGCGAGACAGAAAGAGCACCCGTTGGTACCCACGTCGGCCCCATATCTATCTCCGGATGGCGAGTCAATCTACGGCGATTCCCTATGATGCCGTTGATATTTGTGCGATAGATGTCAGCAGTTCTCTCCCACCAGGACATGAAAATAATCGTGTGTCCATCAGGAGCCCAGACTGGCGATGCCTCACCATTCAGATGGCGGGTGATCTGTCTGAGATCTGTCCCATCAATATTTAGAATGCAGATGTCATAATTTCCGAAAAGAACTCCACTAAAAGCAATCTGTTTCCCATCTGGAGACCACGCGGGCGTATATGCTTGGTTCGGTTGGTTGTTGAGTCTGCTCGGATTTCCGCCATCCGCATCCATGATATAGATGCCAGCGGGGTCCTTGAAAGAACGATAAGCAATGAATTGGCTATCAGGGGACCAAGCCGGGGTGTTGTTCTTCTCATCTGCGTCCGTCAACTGTTGGAGATTCGCACCACTGGGTTCGATTTTGTAGATGTCCAACGTCCCTCCTCTGTCGGAGACAAACGCAATCCATCGTCCATCTGGAGACCATGCGGGATTAAAGTCATCTTCCGGATGGTTCGTCAACTGGTGGGATACCTTTGTCTTGAGGTTCATCACATAAATGTCGTCATTATCTTCCCGAGAGGAAACATAAGCCATCCGCTGTCCGTCTGGCGAAAAGGTGGGATAAGTCTCATTGGCTAAATCGTCTGTCAACTGCTGGAGATTCTTGCCGTTTATATCCATCATGTAGATGTCATAATTTTCATTCCGCTTGGAACTAAAGGCGATGGACGGAACGTCGGACGCGTAGACATAACAGTTTGCCGTGAGCAAGAAATGCCCAAATAGTAGTGTCGTCCCCAACACGACAATATAGGTAAATTTTTCTTTCATGTTTATACACTCCATGTATGTCATAATGTTAACGGCATCAAAAAATAAAACCTGTTATTCCGTTACTGATACACCCGAATTTCCCGAATCACAACATCCTCAAAGGACACTTTAGTTTTCCGAGTCAATGGTTCTTGTGTGGTGCGTGCTAAATCACGATTGACATGGATAGCAACTCTTAGCATTCGCACGGGTCTGTCGATGTCAATGCGCATCACTCCACCGTTCTCGGATCTCGCAATCTTATGACTTCTCACTGGTTCAAAGAGAGGTGCTTTTCCATGCGCTATCTCTGCGGTCGATGTTTCTACCGAGAGACGATAAATGTTTGAAATTGGATGCACCTCAATGTAAGCGACATGCGTAAGCGTGTCGAGTTGAATTAGTGCCTCAGTCTTATGTTTGCCCTCCACCCAATCGCCGTATCGGAGACTGTGCCTATAAGCGGGGTTATCCTTTTCAACAAAGCTTTTTACTTTCAGGAAACTATTTGTGGCAAGATCGCCATCAACGAGTGATGGATATGTCTCACAGGATAGGTGTGTAGCCGCTATTCGTTTTGGAAGTGGTGCGCAACCTACCATGAGTAGACACACTCCGATTGCCACACATACGCGTAAAGGATAGGTTCTATCCAACATCGGTTCTCACCTCCGTTTTATTAGTAAATAACTCTAAATACCTCTACTTCCAATTGAGTTCACTTGTAGGGTCATAATTTTTTTTGATGTCGGTTTTGGAAATTATACCGTCTGGACGCGTATAAAATGTGAGTTCGTAGGTGTAATCTGTCTGTAAAATTGTTCCTGATACTCCGTTTAAGCCGTTGGGGTATCGCCGGGAAAGGATTCGGTGCCGCTGTGGGGCAAGAAATGTCTGCACGGGCACTTGCCAAACGTAGGTGTGCCAATCTATCCCGTTGTTGTTAACTTCGTTGGGTGATCCGTATTTTTGAACAACCTTTGAGATGTGTGTACCTTTCCATCTGCCTATAGTTTGCTGGAGTTTCTCATCTTGCGTCGGCACCGATTCTTGCACCAAATGTGCAGGTGCTGTACATCCTGCCAGCAATATGCTTGCGATAAACGCGAGATGTCCAGCAAATGAAAACCTGTTATTTCTCAAAAAGGTCTGTTGGAAAATTCGGGTCACCACAATGAACACCTCTTCCTTAAATTTGTCAGGTAAATAGCAATTTCTACACCAATAGAACTTACGCAATATTGATAGAATAGAGGGGTTTAGCATTTTTGGTATACGTAATCATCCAGATTCAATCCCGGCTTTTGATTTCACCCCATGTAGTTGTGAACAATTGTGGCTGCGGTGAGACGGGTAAAGCTAACGGGTCAAACCAATCGCTTACATAATTGCTTCCATCGTGCGTAAGTTGCGTGATTTCATGGGTCACCAGATTGATTTTGAAGATCTGAGATTTACCGCCAATTGCTTGGGAATAGGCGAGTTCATCATCAGATGGCGACCAAGTGAGTGCTTTTATCCCTCTGGCAATAATCACGTCAACAATCTGTTGAAGTCCGCTACCATCACGGTTGACAATGAATATGGACTGTTGTGCAAGTGCAGGTCTGTGCCAGACAAAGGCGATTTTGTTGTGAACGGGTGACCACGCCGGTTGCATCATTCTCGGAACATCATCCGGCAGGAGTGTCTCTTGCTTACGGGTTTCTAAATTGATAAATCGGATTTGGCGGCTCGCCCAATGCATCTCATCTACCACAACAAACGCGAGTACTGTTCCATCCGGGGCCCAAACAGGTACTTCACCATCTGCTTTTTCCATTTCAACAACGCGGTTTACCGACGTTCCGTCTGACTTGGCAGTACAGACGATTCTTTGTTTAGTCTCACGGTCAAGTTGAATATAAGCAATTTTTTTCCCATCAGGGGCCCAGGCGGGAGTATCTCTATATGCGGGTGCTGTGCGAAACACGGGTCGCTCCCCGCCTCCATCAGCACGCATAATATAGAGATCACGCTCCCCACCTCGATCAGAAACGAAGAGGATTTCTTCCCCTGTTGGTGAGCAGACCGGATTTAAATCGTCTGCTCGGTGATTGGTTAATCTTACTTGCTGACTTCCATCAGGATTCATCATGTAGATTTCAAAGTTGCCATTCCGATAGGACGAAAACACAATTTTCTCAGTCGTGAGCGGTTTCGCAGAAACAGAATACAGCAGTTCTAAACTCAAGCAACACAAACAGAAAGTGTATAGTAGTTTCATGGAAAATTTTCCTAATTATATGTCGAGTGTTAATGTAACCCTTTTCGGGTCCTCACAATAAACGCTGCCTTGTTAACCTTGTCAAGTAAACAGCAATTTTCATGCCAATTTAAAACAGTAGACAGAATGGGAGATATAGCGGATTTAGGAGGCTTGGTGTATGTATTGATTGCACGAAATGGGGCAAATGGGGAGATGACTGCACGAATTTGTGCAGAGACTGATAGGAAAGAGAAGGGATTATGGGACAGCAGTGCTGCTGCCCCACCATAAGAAACTATCGAATAGCGATCGGATTGCCGGGTGAACCCGTCGCCCCTTTGAGGCGCAGCGGGGCAAAACTGAAAGCGAACTCATAAGCCTTCGCCGCCGCTAACTCCTCTGTGATGATATTCTCAAGATTGTAAATGCCGTGTTTGACAATAAACAGCTGATGCACCGGAAACGCAAGCGTTTCATCAGGATTCGGGACGACTTCGATGCCCCAATTATCGGCACACAGCATCACAATTTTCTGATCAACGAGGTATTGCCCGGCTTCCAAGCCAATGCCGGGTTCTGTGGTGCCGTAGCGATCGTTATCTGTCATCCAGAATTTACCCCAACCGGTGTGGATGATAACGACATCGCCGGGGGTAATCTCGACACCCTGCTTTTTCAAGGCACCTTCCAAATCGGCGCGTGTAATCTCATAACTATCGCCGAGAACTTCAACGCCTTTATAGCCAGCGACATCAATGAGTACACCGCGTGTTACGATGGGTCCCACGTTCTCCACACCGAGTTGTGTGAGGCCTTCGGCTTTGGCGAAATCGTGTTGGTCTAAACCATTGTAGTAGAGGTCGCCGATGCCGATGTGACCGAGTCCGTCAAATTGGGTGCCGATCTGACCGATCTCGCCGCTGAAGATCTCCTCAAACCACGTCGTTTTGTTTTCACCGAGGGGCCCTGACATCGCCGGAATTCGCAGACTATAGTGCCGCGTCCCAAAGACAGGAATACCACTCTCATAGACTCTACCGAGTTGAAAGACTTCACCGGTTTTAATCAAACTCGCGGCTTCCAATACCTTCTCTGGCGTTAGCCGGTTGACGGCACCGCGCCGATCATCGGCACCCCATTCGGAAGGAAACCACGATTCTTGGGTAAGCGTAACGGTTGCTGTGAGAGCAAGTATCCCAAACACAAGCCCAAACAGAATAAAAGACTGGTATTTTTTCGACTTTTTGAACATAATTACCTCCTATAGGGTTAGAAAAAGTAACGATACAAGATCATTGGCTATAAATGACGAGGGGCCTATGACCTTTACTTCAATTATCTTAATTCTACTGTCAGCATTTTGCCACGCGCTATGGAATTTCTACAGCAAATCCAGCAGAGATACACGCATCCTCTTTTTTTGGTGTGGATTTTACACAGTAGCCATAGCGTTCATTGCCTTTGGTACCAAACATCCGGTAATTCCGAGACCGGTATGGATCTATATTATTGCCTCCGCGCTGGTTCATCTGCTATACCGTCTGTTTTTGACGCACGCCTATACGGTTGGCGAGATTTCGTTTGTTTATCCGATTGCGCGCGCTGCCCCGGCGTTTTTGCCACTGTTTGCCTTTCTTTTCTTAAACGAACGAATTTCGGTACAAGGTTTGGTCGGTATTTTGTGTGTGATGGCATCTATAGTACTCTATCAACAACGCGAGGCGCGTATTCAGTTCACAGCGTTCCTTCGCTACCTTCGCGAACCGGATTCCCTCTGGGCTTATGCGACGCTGGCGAGCGTCATCGGGTACTCACTGATAGACAAGCAGGGGATGTCTGAATTTCATCGCTATTCGGCGGATGCGCCTTTGTGGCGGGCCGTGACCTACTATTTAATGGAGAACAGTATCTCGCAAGTCCTTTACGGGTTGTCGTGTCTTGCCCGGTTTCCACACCAGCAGATTGCAGAGATTGGACGCACAGAATGGAAGCGGAGCCTTGCTGTTGT
The DNA here is from genome assembly GCA_009843785.1 of Candidatus Poribacteria bacterium. Lineage (GTDB taxonomy): Bacteria > Poribacteria > WGA-4E > WGA-4E > WGA-3G > WGA-3G. The sequence goes on from VYCT01000028.1 coordinate 23,872, forward strand.
AGGACTTTCATTGACCTCCTATTCGCTCATTCTCTACGTTTTGATGACAGAAAAGGTGAGTTATGTGACTGCGGTTCGGCAGTGTTCTGTCATCTTCGTTGTCCTGCTCGGTGGGTACGCCTTGAAAGAGGCCTATACAAAACGCCGCTTGATCGCAGCTGTCGTGATGGTACTCGGCATTTTTTTGATTGCATATCAGTAGCCCATCAATGGACAGGCTGCTTCTGTATATCTACCCAAAGGACACTCCCAATTTGACGCTCCGTTCGGGGTGATTGTCCATCTCTATGTAAGCCTCGACGGAATCTTCAAACGGTACGACCGGGTCAACGACATCTTCACAGTCAAATCGCCCTTCTTCAAGCCATTTCCAGCAAGTATCAACAATACGTCTGAAATCCCAGCGCGGATGATCGCGGTTCGGATCGCTGTTAGCACGCGCAAAGATGATATTCGGAATGTTAACATGCGCGACAGCACCGAGGTCAAGCCCACCTGTACACGCTTTCGCGCGTCCAGCGTAGACGATTGTCCCTTCAAAAGTGACACTGCGAAGCGCATCATCAAGTGCTTCGTAAACTGCACTCGTTTCTACAGCCACATCAACGCCAAGCCCGCCGGTCGCTTCTTTGAGCACTTCGCCAGTATTGCAGGCGGTTGGATCAATGACCAGTTCCGCACCAGTCTTTTCAGCGACTTTCCGTCGTCTTTCGAGCGGGTCCACGGCAGCGACGAAGTCTGCCCCTGCGATCCGTGCCATCTGCACGGTCATCAACCCAATAGCACCCAACCCAAACACAGCGACCCGCTCGCCAACGCGGACCTTTCCATCGCGAATCGCAGACATTGCGAAGTGCAATGGATCATAGCAGACTGCCTCTTTCCACGTCATCTGGTCGGGCATCTTGAGGACGCTACCTGCGCGCCACGTGTGCGTCTCTTTGAGGTGCCCATGGTTAGTGATGCGTTCCCCAATCTCAAAACCTTCAACCTCGTCCCCGATTTCAATAACTTTTCCGACGCACATATTCCCAAGTCCCATCGGAAAATTTGCGCTGTTGTATCCGTAGTATGCTGTCAGCTCAGTGCCACGTTTGGGTGCACCGAATTCGACTTGGACGCGGATACTATCTGCGGGGACGGGACCATCTTCGTATTCCCTTAAGACGGGTTGCCGAGGGGTGATAGCTACTAATTCTTTTGGCATGTTGGTCTCCTATGTTTCAATCAGCACGGTTAAGAACAAGGTCATCATCCAAGCCTACTAGCTTTGTCATCCTTGAAATGATGGGTATCTACTTTGGCATCGGGCGAGGGGACCTCACCCCTACGAGGAGATAATACCTGTCAAAATAACGTTGACAAATCACTAGGCTATCTATCATTCGTTCACCTCTTCGAGATAATCGCTCAATTTTTTCAACAGCCGTTTGTGCCGTTCCTCCGAAATAGAGCCGATGTGTCCTACGATCTCATCTATCTGTATTTGACTTAGAAAGCCAAGTCGAATTAGGGAGGTTTCCCTAAGCCGCTCGAGATTATCGTCTTGAGGCGTGACAATTTCGTCGAAATCTTCAACGCAATATTGTAATCTCGTCGTTAGCCCACAAGCAATGAAGGCGTGATAATTGTATGGCAACTGTCGTAGGCAAACCGCGGGTCTCAGCTTTAGCTGTCCCTCGGTATCCTTTAAATAGACAACAATTACATCACGCTCCTTCATTAGGTTTCCTCTCTATTGTACACTCGCGTTTCTCGGAAACACATTTCTTATCAGTGCTTTTATAGTCAGGGTTTTCTGCAGTGAGCATATCAAGTGTATATTCGGGTTCGTCATCATCATAAGCACCTTCCAAACCGCGCGCAGGGAGGTGTGATATGGCGTTACACTTATCGGGAGAGCCTTTATAGTCAGGATTTACTGCGATGAGCATATCGAGTGTATACTCGGGTTCATCATCGCTATAAGCCCCTTCCAAACCGCGCGCAGCCGCGCGCTCCTCAAGGGGCTGTTTTGCTTCAACTTCCTCTTTCTTCAACTTTTTAGTAGGAGCACCCATATCAAATTCCTCCGTATAGTTCTCAATTCGTTCGCTTGTGCAATCTATCAATGACACCGAAACGTGCTCGAATAACTGTCAGGGCACTTATAAAATTTGTATCAACACTTTGCGGGTAGCCGTGAAATCATCTGCCGTGAGGGTATAGAAATAGATACCGCTGGCGACAGGTTCACTGACTGCGTTCTTGCCATCCGAATACGCCGCACGACTCTGAGATTCATATATCCTGACAGGTTAATACTCTAATGTCAACCTTTGAACCAGCCTTTTCTCCTATTCCACGAGTGTTGGCTCGAATTCCCACAGCAGCACGGTTCCGTCATCACTCCCTGATGCGAGTGTATTTCCATCGGGGCTAAACGATACGCTAT
>VYCT01000028.1:26405-44646 GCA_009843785.1 Candidatus Poribacteria bacterium
CCCCTATGCTTGCGATTGTCTGTCCATCGGGGCTAAACGCCATGCTATAGACCCCACCCGTATGCCCTGTCAGCAGCGACACCTCTTCACCACTCTCAGCATCGTAGAGCCAAATTCCGATACGACTCGCTACTGCCAGCGTGGCACCATCTGGCGAATACTTAATCTCGTGTATGCCCCCTTTCCCGAGTCGTGCTTTGGCCCCTTCAGGTAAAGGCAGCTGCGGCGAATCTTGGACACAACCAATATTTGTGAAGGAGAATGTCATAAATAGGGTTATTAAGATTGGATAGAAGTGGTTTTTCATCATATTACTTTTGAATCGCGGATGATCGCTGATTAGTTGAAGTGTAGACTTTTCTCATACATCCGTCTAAAACACTTATTTCGCAAATTCGGTTAACTAATGCGGAATCCCTAATTGGTGCATCCGACGGTGGATTGCCTCTCGTGCCTCTTGGAATGGGCGTGAAAGGAACTCTAAATGGTCACCCTCGCCGTGGTGGTGCGTTACAGTCCCGTGTTCATGATGGCGCGCTGTCTGCTGGATATAGGACAATCCACCTTCAATCAAGGTCAGCATATAATTCGCCGTTTCTGGATCGAACATCCACCACTCGCCGCCAACAGCGATATAGACCGGGGAGGTGTGCGCAATGATACCGCGTCCCCATCCGTCGTAGTGCGGTACAGCTTGTGCATAATTAGGCCCACCGCATCGCGCTGCAATCCAAGAGTGTTTGTCCACTTTCAGATTGGCTTTCAGATGCAAATGCGCCGATCCATCTCTGTCCTCAGTGGAAGCGACAACCTGCCCCGCCTGAATAATTTGTAAGGTATGGATAGGGAAGATAGAATCGGCAGAAGCTTCAACCTCAACCGTGCCACCGTTACCGGGTAGGTTAATCGTGCTACCAATCGGCTGTCCATCGACAGTCAGACGGATCATGGGACCGCCGCTGAGGAAGGTGTTTCCGGCACTCATGTATTTGCACCAGTTATCGTAATTGAATTCCTCGTTGTCAGGGATGTGAACGTACGTGCGATAGACACCTACTGGGACATCGCTACTCATCTTATCCGTTCCACCGACGAGCGGCAATTTATAGCCGCAGTTGAGGTAACGGTAGTACTCCAGGTGTCCATACATGGCGTTGGTGAGATACTCGACAGCGTCAACGCGTCCGGTGGCGATGAGTGTCGCTGGTTCGCAATTCGGATTTGGAATGTGCGGTAAGACGACCGTGCCGCCTTGTGCGTGGCAGGCATCCGCCCAATGTGAAAGCGTGACCTCCATATTCCCACCGAGTTCGGCTTCCCCTGGACCATCTGAACACCACGGTGCGACCTGTTCCTTTAAACCGAGCAGCGTGAGATGCCCAAGGACATGCTGGCGGTTCTCCTGCGTTGCATAGACGATGCTCCGTCCGTCAGCAGAGGTCGTGGGTCTCCCGATAAATTCCTCCGTATTCGTGAAGAGGTGCCCCCACTGCGAAAGGAGAAGGTTCACAACGCCGAGGTCTTCGCCTTGTGCTTCGGTATGCGCGCCCTGCGTGGAGAGGAAATGAACGTGCGTGTCACCGCTGAAATAGCGCTCGGCGTTCATATCACACCACCGCTTCAATCGCAGTGTTAACTCACGTTGTCCCGGTTCTATGTTGACAGTGGTCCGCAAGGGGGTGTATTCAAAGCCGCGAGCGACATCAACAATCACATCCCCGCGAGGCAACCACCCCTGACAGGTACCATCAATGTAGGCGTAGCTAATCTGTCCGAGTCGGACATCGCCCCCGATATCAATGTGCCATGTGCCCATGTTTGAATTGACGTGGGCATGGTGTCCGTGTGGTGCGTAAGGCACACCGTGTGGTGAGCGAAAATGGATACGGCACGGCACGGGTTTGTTTGTATCGTCATCAATTACGGTGGTATACACCCAGTTCCTGCCAGAATCAATGACCTCTACCTTGACCCGCTCATTGGGTTGAACGCTCCCTTTTTCTTGCACCTCTCCCCATTTGACAGTGCCGAGCGTTTCGCCTTGGTTCTTAACTTCAACAGTGGCGGAAGGTGTGGCAGACACCTCAACATACGCAGGACTGCTTTTGTTGTTTTGGGATTCACCCCACCCCTTGAAATCGTCGTTGATAAACGCATCAGGTGAGTTTTCAGGTAGTGGATACGGATAGGTCGCAACGCCGCGGTCAACGTTGACTGCCATATCAAAGGGTTTGTCTGCATCCTCAGACTGCGGCAGCGTGATCTTGACTTCGCGGCGTGGACGGCGCGGTATCGGGTCTTCGTCGAGGTAACCGAGCGTGATTGCGGCAATCATAAAACGCCGTTCCTGCGGTTGAATTTCGATTGCCGCGACTTCAACATCAGGTCTCGGGTTTTTCCACACCCACAAATAGTAATCGCGTGGTGTCCCTTGGCTCACCTCGGTTTGCCGGTTGCCCGCGCTTCCCCAAGGTCCCTCGTGCCGCGATGCTAAACTTTCCTTCCGGTCAGGTATCGCAAGGAAGGTCTGTTGTCCCCATCCCTGTGGCACACTGCCAATCTCAAAGCGTTCGCGAATCGGCACACTCTCGGTTTCACCGTCGGTGTAATGGAAAACATAGTTGGCAATAAGTTTGCCGATCGGTTCGCCTTCAGGGATGCGCGACTCAAGCAGCCGATGCACAAAAATCACCCGCTTCGGACTCGCACTGATAGAAACTTGAATGGGGTCGGTGTTAACACCTTCACCGAAGCCTAAGAAACAGGTTGTGCCTTCTGTAATGTCGAAAGGCAGCCCGTGGAATGTCTGTGAACCGATGCTCGGCGTTGCGTTCTCGCCGATAATCTCCACGCCGACATTGCACAGAGCGGAAAGTGAAATAGGTTGGTAGTCTTGCATTTTTTTAATTTTCCTTGCGGTTCGGTGAAGCGGGTTTGAACATTGACGTGCTTCTCCGTAGAGTCGCCCTCCACTTCGTTTCGGGCTTGGTGTTTTGGCTATTAGAAGAACAGCCATCAGCCATCAGCGGTCGACTGTCAGCAAGAACTGTTTGTGGTGGATAAAATGATAGCAACTGCCACACACCCTGCTGAAAGCCGATGGCTATTTAGAGTGGAAAATCGACTGACTCTCCCTGTTCAGAGGAGATGTAGAATGCTTGCATTAACTCTGTGAGGTTACGTCCATCTTGGATCGTAATCGTCATCGGTTCGTCGCGAAGGATGGCGTTGATCCACTGTTGCAGCGGTTCGGGAGGTGCAGCCGGTGCGTTGGCGACGTAGTCCGCCTTTTCTTCATCAGAAAGTTTGCGGGTTTGGAAATGCATCTCGCCGTGTCCTGCAGCAAACGATCCCTCTGTACCGTAAATCTCAAGCATATTCGGACCGGAACGGTGTGTCCACGCGACATCAATGACACCGAGTGCTTTGTTGGCAAATTCAACAACCGAAACGCTGTTGTCGTCAATCGGGAAATTGCCTGTAAAGTTGTTAATTTTGGCGATAGCACTCTTAGGTTCACCCATTAACCATCGGATAACATCAACGCGGTGGCACCCCAAATCAAAGAGTGCACCACCGCCGGCACGTACTGGATCTGCGAACCATGCGCTTGTTCCGCTGAACCAACTGTCCAGTGCAGCGGAATGTGCAATCCGTCCTCTACCGAATGTGATGTCCCCAAGCAGTCCGTCGTCAATTGCCTTTTTCGCGAACAGGATTTCAGGGTTCGCACGGGAAGGCAGCGAAATCATGAACTTTACACCGGCTTTCTCAACGGCATCAATAATCGGATCGCATTCAGCGACGGTAATCGCGAGTGCCTTCTCAGTAAAGATGTGTTTACCGGCTTCAGCAGCGGCGATCATCACACGCGGATGGTCGGATGTGATTGCGTCTACAGCGACCGCGTCTACGTCGTCACGGCTGAGGATTTCATCAAGATCGGTGTAGAACGGGACTTCGTACTGTTCCGCGGCGGCTCTACCACCGTATTCTTCTTCGTCCCAGACAGCGACGAGTTCAGTTTCAGGGTTTTCGTGAATTCTTCGGGCGTAGCCACCAGCGTGGACATGCGCCATACTAATCTTACCCACTCTAATCATTTATTAACTCTCCTTTTGTTATATAATTCTTCCAACAGAGGATCGGGTTGCGAGATGATTCCAGCCACGAAGCACCAGTTTGACATTGGTGTGTCGGTTTTCACCTTCAATTTCATCGTCACCAGCGAGCATCTGAACGAGTACACTTTTTCGGGTTTTGTTGGAATAGTTCGGCATCGAACCGTGGAGCGTGAAGTAACTGAAGAAAAGCACGTCTCCGGGTTCCGCTTCCAAAACGGTTGCGTTCTCAATCGGGTATCGGTCCGTAACTTCAGCGTTTTTTCCACTGCCCATCATGCCATCTGTGCGTCCGAGCTGCTTGTGGGAACCCGGGTAGACGCGGACACACCCCATCTCATCAGTAGCCTCCGAGACGTAGATAATCGCGGCTATCATGCTGTCTTTGACAGACGGAAAGTATTGCCAATCTTGGTGCATCGGGAACGGCGCGCCTGTTTCCGGTGGTTTACAGAAAAGCTTGGAGTGGTGAAGCATGATATCCGGTCCGAGAATGGCTTCGGTCGTATCAAGAAACTTCTCCTGCAAGAATGCCTGCATCCAGACCCCAGAAAAACTCTGGATATTGTGGGTATGGATAATAACGGATTCGCCACCGTCAAGGGCATCCATCAATCTGCCACCCCACCGTGCGTTGACATTTTCATCACTTTTGAGGAGCTGATCTACCACCCGATCAAAGTCGCTTTCCATTGTCTTGATCTCCTCCGGTGAGTAGACCCCTTTCGCGAAATAGTATCCGTTTTCTTGAAAGAATTTTCCTATATCTGACATTATGTTTTTGTAACCTCCAAAAAGAGCTCATTCAACCAATTTGGTGAGGGACTGTCGGCTTCCGTAACCTCTCGCTGTAACTCGCTAAACTTTTTGAAAACAGCAAACCTGCCGCTGTTCAGTATTCCGATGAAGTTTTCGCGCTGCACATCCGTATTGCACACCTTAAAGACATCTTCAAGCCGATTGGTAGCAATTATGAGCGTCTTGCCCATTGCCTGGAGTTCCCCAAGCAGCTCCACCATCTCGACCTGTCCACTCGGATCAAGCGGCGTGAGCGGTTCGTCGAGCAGCCACAGCTGCGGTTCGTGGAGAAAAGTTTTAGCGAATAAGAGTCGATGCCTCTCTCCTGTTGATAGATCACCCATTTTAACGTCGCGTAGGTGCTGGATGTCCATTAATTCAAGCACAGCATCCATCGCTGAGGCACGCTCGCGCTTTTCCAATTTGTATGCAGCTGCGAAAAAATTGAGATAATCCACGACGGATAACTCAGGATACCCGTCAAAAGTCATGGGGATATACCCGATAGATGGACGCACCTGTTTCAAGTTCGCAAACGCGTCAACGCCAGCAATAGAGACGGTACCCGATGTCGGTTCAACTAAAGTTGCCAAGATATTGAACAGGAGCGTTTTACCTGCGCCGTTTCTGCCGAGCAGAACGAGACACTCGCCGTCCCCCACCTGAAACGTGAGTTCTGTAAGAAACGGCTTTTTTCCAAAAGATTTACACAGGTTTTGGACATCCAACACTTCCACGCTCCCATGATTATATCTCGCATCCTTAGCAGAAAAGGCTGGAAGATTGGAAGAAGGGAAGGATGGGGTTTCCATCCTTCCACCCTTCCATTCTAACGCCTTCATCTTTCAATATCTGTTTTGTGCGTAAATCCTGTTTCACTAACTTAGATCGACCTTGACAGGTCTACCGAGTTCGGCGGATTGCCATGCAGCTTCGGTTAATTGGATAACGCGTAAGCCGTTCTCAACACCGATCGGGTTCTCTGTCCGTTCACCACGGATCAGCTGAATAAAAGCGACATCTTTGTTGCCTGACGCTGGCATATCGGAATCGTCAACAGGTTCTGGTGATCCTGACTGCTCCTGACGAAGGAGTTTGCCTTCGCGGAGATATAGCGCGCCTTCCTCCAGCCAGATAGAAAATGCTTCTCGCACACCGCCGTAGGCATGTCCAACGATACTGATATTGCACAAGGCACCGGTATCAAACTTGATTGACATCGCCGTAAGTACATCTACTTCAATATCTAAGTTGTCTATCATGGCGAAGACGGTTTCAGGACTCGCCTCCAACACCCAGAGGAGAATGTCAATAAGGTGGCTCCCTGAGTCGTTGAGTTGACCACCACCGCCGAGGAACGGGTCTTGTCGCCATTTTCCCTGCTGATTGCGATACCAATTCTGCGATTGATGCGCGGCGACGAAATTAACACGTCCGAGTTCACCACTCTGGACGACTTTGCGGCAGTATTGATAAGTAGGACTTAGATGCCTTTGGTAGCCGATCATTAGGTGTAAACCGGTCTCTTCAACTTTCGCAATTACCTGCTTAGCATGATCCACCGTGCAGACCATCGGTTTTTCGGTATGGACATGGCACCCGGCATCAAGTGCGTCCATGATATGCTGGAAATGGAGTCCGTGCGGTGAACTAATAACGACAGCATCGGGTTTGACAGCGGCTAACATCTCAACGTGGTCGGCGTATGTAGGCAGCGCATCGTCTAAACCGACAGTTTCTTTGAAGGCATCGAGGGAACCCGCACTCGGGTCCGCGAGTGCAACAATCTCTACGTCTTCAACACTTGAGACACTGCGTCCGTGTCCACGTGCGTTGCCACCACATCCGATGAATGCAAAGTTCAATTTCTGTTTTGACATACTTACTCCTGATTGTTTTTTCGTTGACGTTTGTTTAGGTGCCTTGAAAGGAAAAAGCCTAATATACCAATAATGATTGCGGAGAGAAGTGCTTGGCGAATCGCTTTGCGAATCATTTGCCCATATTTCTCGGAAAAACTCTTCTTCGATATACCGTGTTTAAGTGCAAGCACATTCCCCTTCGCAACCGCCTCGTAAACAACGAACATGCCTTCTTTAATCACAGTGACACTGCTTTGCCTACTCTCAGCGGTTACTTCAGGAAGACCAATTGCCTCCTCATATCCCACTTTAAAAAGGGAAATGCTGTAGTGCCCTGGAGGTAAGACAAACTCATATTCGCCATCCGCATCGGAAAAAGCGATCTTAGGGTATTTCAAGTTTCTACCGCTAATATCGACTTTAACACGACTTACCGGGGTTTGTTGAAAGTTGGTATCAAAAATTTTACCACGAATAACCCATTTTGTGTCTGTTTCCTGTGAAGGTACAATGTCGGTGTCCGCAGTTCCATCAGAAATGGGCAATTTTACAGCGGCAGTCGTCATCCGATTTTCTCGAACAGTCATTGAAAGTGTCGTATGATAACTGTCTTTACTAACGGTAAGAAAATAAAGTCCCGATGGTAAATTATCGTGCCGATACTGTCCATCCGGGTAAGATGTTCCTGTGATTTCGACTTTATTTGACGAGTCAGAAAGTTGGCTAATTTTAACTTCAGCGTTTTCAATTGGAACAGATTGCGGAGATAGCGTCATAACCCATAATTGAAGCGTGCCACCTTGTGGTTCTTCGGATCTGAACAAATTCTGGAATTTGGTGAATATATCCTCCTGTTTGTTCATTGTAAGGGGAACAGAATGAACACCACCGCTTGTGACCACCAAAGGCTTCCCCATTCGACTCTGGTATCCAGACTTGTGGATATTCATCAGATAATCATCCGTGGGTATATCTGTGTATACGAATACACCTGTTTCGGCAGACGTTGTTTCAAAAATATGCCCTTTTCCGTTGTCAATCTGAACACGCACACCAGCAATAGGCAGCTGCGCGGGAGTTGTATCTATAATATACCCACGGACAACGCCTTTTTCACGTAGTGTGTCTGATTCCTGCGCGGTGGCTCCAGCGATATACAGAACTACACACACAACTAAAATGAGGGTTACCCTAAAATGCTCCATCTGTTTTCTCTTTTAAACGCCCCAGTAAACCTATCCTGGGTAAGGACGCTCTGAAAGCGCGTTCACTTAGCAATGCTATTGTTTCCGCATCCCGTGTGTGAGTTTAAAAGTGCTTCCGTCGGCAACCACGGCATAACTGACAAACATACCTTCTTCAGTAACCCCCAGAGCATGGTTTCCATTGTTCATAACAATTAGGGGCATCCCTTCTTTCTCAATATATCCCTCTTTATGGAGGCTAATGAGATAGCGACCTGCTGACAAACCCCGACACTCGTATTCACCATCAGCGTTGGTTGTGTCACTAAACACAATCCGGTTTGCGTCCTCAATCACAACCTTAACATCACTCAAGAGAGCATGAGAAGGATCCATCACAAGAACCCTGCCGTGGATAACATTCTTTACGTTTGACCACTCCGATTCTTGTGTTTGTGGAACATTAGCATCTGTGTTTTTATCAGGAATTGGGAGGAATACACGGGCATCGGTAATTCTGCTCGCCTGAACAGTCATTGGGCAGACGAGAGAATAATCATTTTTGATGAGCGTTACGATGTAGGTTCCGGGAGGCAATTTGTCACTTCGATATAGTCCGTGTGCACCGGAAATACCAGTCACTACTGGTGGATCCACGCCAACAGTTCCGGTAATTATAATCTCAAGTCCCTCCATTGGACCTCCGGATTTAGCGCGATTGTAAGCCCAGAACCGGAGGACACCGCCTCGATTGCTGTTATCGTCGGGATTCTTGGATATGTTCATCGTTAGTGGAACATAATGCTGTCCATCATCAATAACTGAAACGAGTTTTCCGAGACGATCTTGGTATCCCGGTTTATAGATGTTGACAACGTACTGACCTGCGGGTAAACCTGCCCGTTCAAAATGTCCGTTTTTATCAGACTGCGTTTCAAACTCTGCACCGTCTGCGTTTACACATACAACCCGAACCCCGCCCAGGTAATTTTCAAGCAGTGTTGTGTCTTGAATATCCCCTATGATCGTGCCGCCCTTTGGCGTATTTTGATCTTCTGGTACAGCGATTCCACTGGACAGTATAGCGAATGCCATCAAAACGAAAGTCAATCTGAAACGTGTCATTTGTTGAACCTCTTTTGGATTTATGGAGTTACGTAATGTAACCTATCACAACCGATGGCAAAACGCAAGCGTTAATTTTTGATGCGAGATGTGGATATGCTGTATAGCATTTGATAAACGCTGTCCAATAAGTGAACAGCATAGCACAAATTATGGCGAAAACAGGTTGAAAATTCGCCAATTTCATATAAAATTTTGGGTGGCATACAATTTGCGAATGCGTACGTATATGTATATAACATTATTAGGTCAGTCGCAGATGGCGTAAATGCCCACGATACAGAAAAGAAAATTCAAAGGAGAAGACTACCATGCAAAAATCGTTTTATCTCTTTCTCATTGCAGGCTTCCTTTTATCCATAATTTGGATTCCACCTACGTTCGCGAAAAAACATACTGATAAAAAAACTGACAAAAAAGTAGTGGAAGAGGAGACAGTTGTGGAGGTGGAGGCAGTAACAGTTACAGCTGCACGCGCTGCGAAAGAACCTTTCAAAACGCCCAATGCTATTACAGTCCTCAACCTGAAAGAGCTGGAACGGTCCAACGTAGAGCACGCCTCCAACCTACTTCGTGATTCCGTCGGTGTCATCGCGCAAGAGACGACGGTCGGACAAGGGTCGCCGATGCTTCGGAGTTTAACCGGTTACCAAAGTTCAATACACATTGACTGGGTTCGTCTCAACAATTCGACATTTCGTTCAGGCCCCAATCAATACACAGCGACCATCGCACCAGAAATGTTAGCGCGTGCAGAGGTGTTGCTCGGTTCAAGTTCCACGTTATATGGAAGCGGCGCGATGGGTGGTGTTGTGAGTTTCTTTACGAAAGCGGTACCCCTCAATCCAGCACAGGAAACCCTGAATATACAGCCCCGACTTCTTGCCCGCTACTCGACTGCTACACAGGAAAAACTCGGTCGGTTAGAAGTATCAGGGAACCAAGGACGACTTGGATTCCTTGTGGGTGGTGGTGTGCGAGACTACGGTGATATAACGCCTGGCAGTGGGTATGACCTCCACTATAAGAATCGGAAGTATGAAATCGTGGCCAACATGCCGAGTGGCGTGAAACTTTATGAATATGATGAGGTGCAGGCGATCCCAAAGGATAACATCCCTGAACGATGGCTCATTGAAACTGAAGGGCCCTCGGGTTGGAGAGCCTTTAATGCGGATGCAAAATTTGGGTATCAACTTACCGATACAAGTAATATCAACGTCGCTTACCAGATGTGGCGGCAGCCGCAAACACCGCGTTATGATAAAATCGCACCGCAAGAGTTTGCAGAGTTCTTTTTTGAACCGCAAGATCGTGACCTCGTTTATGCCAACTATATAGTGAACCCGATGGAAGGGAATATTGACACGTTCCGCGTGACAGGTTCTTATCATCGCCAAAAAGAGGGAAGAAACGAAGTCGTACGCGGTGCAACAGCTCGACGGCAGCGATACGATACAGTCAACACCATCGGTTTGAGTACACAAGCCGTCAGTTCAATCCTTCCGCGTCAACGTTTGGTCGGTGGTGCTGAATTCTATTTCGATACGATACAGAGTCAGACCGTGAAAACTGATGGTGGCAAGGAAACTGTTGACGACGAAAAGGGACGGTTCATTGACGGTTCTCAGTTCTGGGATGCGAGTCTATATCTTCAAGATGAGATTACGGTCCACGACCGCGTGGAATTCACACTCGGTGGACGCGCGACGTTTTATCAAACCAATGCGGACCTCTCCGTCCGAGATCCGGCTTTTGATGCGTTCAAAGTATTTGATAACAGTTTGACGGGCAGTGCTGGTGTAGTCGTCGGGATTACAGAATATCTGAACTTCGTCAGTAGCTTTGGCACAGCGTTTCGCGCGCCTTCGTTAAACGATACAACGGCGGTGGAAGTCACCAATGAGGGTGTCACGGCACCGAGTCCGGATCTGAGACCGGAGACTTCGTGGACAGTTGAAGCCGGTCTGAAGGCGCAACATTCCTACTTCCGTGGTGCTTTAACGCTATTTTATAGCAGGGTTAGCGATTTAGTTGGGCGCAAACCTGTTCAGGAGGCGTACAAGGGGGAAACGATCCCTCAACTGCATCAAGACTTAATCAGAGAGTATCCGGATATTGACGTACTCGTGTTTGATAACATTGATGAAGCACAGTTTCAGGGGATTGAATTCGCGGGACTCGTTCCGATTCAACCGGCGTTGTCGGTTTTTGGTAATGTAGCATTGCTACGTGGGGAGGTCCTCACAATTGGTGGTGAAGCTCCAGATCCAGAGAAACCTTGGGAAGCACGGACCCGAAGGGAACCGCCATTGAACGGAATTGTCGGTATCCAGTGGGAGCCGCTGAATACACAGTATTGGGCGATGTTCTTTGTGCGTGGTGCCGCCGAACAGAGAAGACTGAACCGGAGCGACATCCGCGATCCACGGATTCAGGGATCAACGCGCGATCCTGCGGAAGTTGAATTTGACACCAACGGTGCCGCTATAGATGCAGGAACACCGGCATGGTGGACACTGAACGTCCGCGGTGGCGTTAAACTCTTTGATTCCACACGTTTAACCCTATCGCTTGATAATCTACTTAACAAGCGGTATCGTCAGCACGGGTCCGGTATCAATTCACCGGGTTTTAATGTGAGTTTGAGTCTGGACAATCGGTTTTAACTGACAACCCTTTACAGCACATCAAATTTGCGTTTGATAAATTCGACCACAATTGCTGGCACCATCTCCCGTAACTTTTCTTCGCTTAACTTTCGCTGCGCCATCTGGACGACCTCCATCACAAGCGTTGAACTGATATGCGCGTACTGCGTGTTCGCCATCATAAAGAGGGTATCAATGTCTGGTGCAATTTGCTGATTCATCCGTGCCATTTTGAATTCCCACTCAAAATCGGAGATTTCACGTAGCCCGCGGATGATAGCACACGCGCCGCGTGTCTGCGCGTAATGCACTGTCAACCCGGTATACCCATCAATCGTGGCTTGCGGATACGGTTGAATAACGGTTTCAAGCATCTCGGTGCGTTCCTCAAGCGTAAAGCGGGCTGGCTTAGCAGGGTTCACACCAATCGCAACAATCAGTTCATCAAAAACACCGAGGTTGCAAATCCGATCAATAAGGTCGGCGTGACCGTTCGTGACGGGATCGAAACTCGCTGGAAAGATGGCAATTTTTTTCGGCATTACGGTTTCCTTTTTCGTGAAATTATGGTTTTTCGGACGGTTGTTCGGATTCTTCTTCGAGGTCAAATTCTCTCCAGATGATGTTTCCATGCAGATCCATCATCCGGAGTTCAATTTCCTTGACATCAGTTGTGTTCAATTCAAATGTAACAGTAGCATTTTTCTGTCCGTTTAAGGATTGACAACTGTGGAGTTTGAATCCTTGGTTTGTGACCGGATCGCTCGGTGTCGTTGGTACAACTAACTGGACTTGATGGATTCCATCTTCATCGGTAACATCAAATTGGAACAGCGTTGCATTAGAGGTAGCCTGAAGCGGATGCATTTCGATTGTGGCTGGCTTATCAAAGAAGGGTTGATTCGGATTAAAGAGCCGACTTTTATTGAGCCATTCAGCAGCACATTTCGACAATACATATCTCCCACTTGCATAAGACATGATTCTCGGTTTGCGTCCACGAAAATCGTGTCGTAAACCGAATGTGTGTCCGAGTTCGTGTGCGATGGTATCCCAATCCAAATCGTTACGAGAAGCGGAAACGAAAGCACTACCGCCATGGTGTGCTCTGTTGAGTTGATCGTCGTATGTAAACGGTGTGACACCGCCTACTCCAGCCGTTGTACTACCTTTGTCATAAAATACGCCACTTTTGATATCTACAATCACAAGCAAAATAGTCTTTGAACGATCAAAATGTTTAGTGACTTCCGTTCTGATTTTCTTAATGGTATCTTCACGATAATAATCGTCAGGATGTTGTGCTTTGAAAAGATATACCTTCGCTCTGCGCCGTGCATCGGTCTGAAAAGTAAAGGTTTTTCTTTGAAACCCATGGCTTTCCATCTGAATAGCGTAAAAACGCTGGGCTTGTCTTACCAATCTATCCAATTTGGTAGCGATGCCGCGCTGCGGTGGACGTTCTTTTGAAAGGAAGTAGATCAGTCGAACGACATCGTGTTGAGTCGTGTCAATCCTTGCTAATTGCTGCTCTGAAATATCCCACACACTGAGTATGCCATTTTTACCGCCACCGACAATTGTGTTTCCATCTGGTGAAAAGGCGAGAGATATGATTGCAGCAGTAGATCCTTTAAGCGAAACAATTCGCGCACCACTTGTAGTGGAACGGAGCGTCACCCCTCTGAGATCAGAGGTCGCATACATTTTGCTATTAGGGGAAAAAGCAACATCTAAACCAAGTGTTTCACCGAGTATTTTGCCATGAAGTTGCCACTCCGGTGAACGCAAGAGCATATGTCTATGGGGTCCTATACTTACAAGGAATTGACTATCAGCAGAGAACTGGACAGAAAAAATTCTATCAGCGTTTGCCTTTAGAGATTGGACAAGTTTGTGGTGCTGTACATCCCAAATTTCGAGTCTACCGTTTTCATCTCCGCATGCAAGCCATTTTCCGTCAGGTGAAAAGTCAACTGTCCAAAATAGCACCGATTTATCGTGTGGGAGCGTCTGTAGCTCGAGTATCTCCTTTAGGTTACGAATGTCCCAGATTTTCGAGCGTCTCCCGACGGTTGCCAAATAATTTCCATCCCGTGAAATAGCGATTGCGACAGCGGGGGTCTTAAAGGAATTAATTTTTGTTCCAGAACGGATGTCCCACAATATAACTTGATTATCTAAACCGGTGCTTATGAGCAATTCTCCGGTAGGCGAGAAAGCGAGAGATTTAACTGTACTGACGTGTCCGTTGAGAATTGTTTGTGGTTCCGACGTGTTGGCGAGGTTCCACAATTTTATCGTGTTACCATCAGTCCCAGCAACAAGCGAGGCATCCACAGGTGAAAACGCGACATCGTGAATCATATCTTCGTGGTTGAACGCAGCAATCGGTGTGAGCTTTTCTGGTGGTTGTGCAAACCTCTGATTCGATGGGTCCATTTTCCAAAAGATATAGAGACCCGCGAGACCAGAGGCAAGAAGCGTGATTAGCACATAGAGAGGTAAAAGTTTTTTGGAACGCAATTCAACTCCTTTTCGCATTAGAAATACTGAAACAGCAGATGTTAGCGATTATCTCATAATACTATTTTATTTAATGGCGTATTGGTGACACCGCCATACAATTTGTCTGTGATGATTTTTGAAACTAAGGGTTTTCTGGTAATTTCGATGTCTCGTTCTGAATTCGGAACTCTCGCCATGCGATGTTTCCATACATGTCAATCATCCGAAGTTCAACGGTTTTTGTTTCGGGATTAAATACTTCAAATGCAACGGTTGATTGCGTTCTACCGTTTAGTATTTGACAATCCTGAAATTTTTTTTCTACTCTCCACGGTTCTTTACTAACATCTACAAACAGTTGGACTTGATGTATTCCATCTTCATCTGTAACCTCAAATTGAAAATGTCGCGGATTTTTTGCATACGGGTCGGACACATGTATTTCAATTCCGGGGGATCTATCAAAGAAGGGTTGGTTTGGGTTAAAGAAACGACTCTTATCCAACGACTCGGCTTCACATTTAGATAATTGTACCCAGTTTTTTCCCCACGGTTTCCTACCGTTAGCGCGCATGAGAAAACGCTTCAAGGCACTTGGCTCATCGTCATAGAGGGAAGCGTGGCGAGAACCGTATCCGAAAGTGTTAAGTAGTACATAATCGTATGTGATAGTGGCAAATGCGTACTTAAGTTCGTATGCTGCAATCTTCCAGTCTAATCTACCATCGGTAGTAGAGATTGACACAAGTTTGCCGTGATTAGCTCCTCTGATCATGCCTCCGTTGATCTTTCCGTACTTGGTAGGATACTCAAATACCTTATTTTGACCATGGACGACTCCTATTGGAAAGCCCACATCCTCTTCGACGACAGCAAGCCAGATGTCGTTTGACATATCAAAATCTGGAATCTGTAGTTTCTTCTGTTCCTCAAGAAGATATATTTTCGCTTTGCCATTTTCATCCGTTTCAAAAGTAAATGTTTTTCTACCGAATCCGTGCCGCTCCATTTCATCTGCGTAAAACTGTTGGACCTTCCGTATTGATTTGTCCAATTTTTCAGTGATGTTTGGTGGGACCTTTCTACTCTCCGGCAGGAGGTAAATTATCCGCACGGTATCGGCAGGCGTAGTGGCATGTGCTAATTGCTGTGGTGTAAATTTCCACAAACGCAGAACACCTTCTGCACTACCAATTGCCAACATTTCCCCATCAGGTGAAAACGACACATCCCGCGCCGCTGTTGACGACAACAATTCGACTGAAAACGTCCCATTCCACGCTGTGGCTGATAATGAGGTGATTGGTGCACCCGTGGTAGTTGAGTAGATTGCTATATCTCCTCCATAATTACGGTTTACCAATGCGAACATCTTTGCCTCTGGGGAGAACGCCAGATTGTCTACGTCTGCCCGTTGTACCTCTCCATGGCGTTGCCATCCGGGCAATTTCCACATGACGTAACCATCAAGGCGTGTCAAGAAGTTGTCCCCTCCACTGACCAAGAATTTGTTATCTGGAGAGAACTTGAGAAATTCCATCTCTAAGAAGGATGTTTTTAAGGTCTTAACGCGTTGTTTGGTCTGTAGATTCCAAACGTTGATGATCCCGCTAGCGTATCCGACAGCAATCAATTTGCCATCGGG
This sequence comes from Candidatus Poribacteria bacterium, assembly GCA_009843785.1. Lineage (GTDB taxonomy): Bacteria > Poribacteria > WGA-4E > WGA-4E > WGA-3G > WGA-3G. The sequence continues at coordinate 42,300 of VYCT01000028.1, forward strand.
TGAAATATCTACTGCACAGGTCCAACCATTGACTTGCTTGGCTTCATTGAATGGCAGGGTAGCCACTTCAGTGATTGCTTTCGGATTCCGGATATCCCAGAGTTTCACTTTTTTATAGGCTGTCGCTAATTGATTTCCATCTGGCGAAAAGGAAAATGGTGCGAACCCTCCCTTAATAGAATTAACTTTGTTTCCGGATGCGACATCCCACAAAATGAGTTCCTCACCATTGCCTGAACTCGCCAGTAATTTTCCATCTGGTGAAAAAGCAATGAATGTATAATTTGCGGGATGATTGAGAATTGCCAATGGAACGTCTGTGTCATTTATGTTCCATAACTTTATGATTCCATGTATACCTGCACTTGCGACAAGCGAAGCATCGACCGGTGAAAATGCTACAGAGTCAACAGAACTTGGCCCGTGGTTAAACTCAGCGATAAGAGCAGGCATTTCGGGAGGTTTTGCAAATTCCTGCGCGGTCAAATTTTGATATCGTGGACGCATATTGAGAAACGTCAAGACACCAATAATAAACAGAGCCAAAATCACGGACAACAGTAACAATTTTTTATTTTTCATTTAGTTCTCCTACACCCCAAAGCCGGACCGTGCCATCCATGCCTCCACTGACAAGTATACTGCCATCCTGTGAGAATTTCACTATGTTTAAAAATCTACCACCCTTCAATAAGGCGATAGGGGTAACACTTTCAGTTGAGTAGAGGGTTACTGTTTCACTCTCTGCAACTGCATACATCTTACCGTCAGGTGAAAATACCAGATCTTCAAAAAATTGAATTGGTTGGCCGACACCGATGCCGATTTGTGTCCGATCATCAACGGAAAAAGATATTGGTTCGTCAGCGGTTTGCGCGCGGACATCGCAGCGAATATGCCACTCAGGGAGGGCCCATATAGTGTATCCGTAAGCATCTATACTCGCAAAAAAGCGGTTGTTTGGAGAGAAACTAATAGATCGGATATATGGTCTATACTCACCAGGTTGTAGATCCTTCGGAAGTGGTCTCGGTAAGATTTTGATGAGTTGTTTGTGCTCTAAATCCCAGATTTTCACCGTGTCGCGCAATATTCCGCTGTCTTTCTCATACATTCGTCCACCAGCGGCGATCCACTTTCCGTCCGATGAAAAATCAATCAATTCATATCTCTGGTGAATTGTCTCATTGTGATGACGGGCTGACCGTGCCTCTTCATGTGACAGCGGCTGTCCGCCCATCTTTGGTGGTAATACGACTATCGGTTTTATCTCCTTGAGGTTGCGGATATCCCAGAGTTTGATGTCGTTAGAGGCAGTCGCGAGGAGGTGTCCGTTGGGTGAAAAAGTCGCTGTGCCAGAGGGGATATCAAAAACATCAATTTTAGCACCTGAAGCTGCATCCCAAAACACAAGTGTGGAAGCATTTCTACTGATAAGCCGCTCACCCGTTGCCGAAAACGTGATAGAGTCAATCATACTGAAACCACGATCATCTTTGCCGCGGGGGTCGGTCAGCGTTAGGACTGGAGTTTTTGTGTTGTTGCGATTCCATACTTTTATGATGCCACCCTTATTGTCACGTGGATCCCACGCTTTTAGGACGTTATCCTCACCGTTGCTTGTAAAGGTGTCTGAAGTTATAGGACCTACACTCGCGATCAGATCGGAGTTGACAGGTGAAATTGCAACATCTCCAATCTGAGGGGATCTGTGATTAAACTCGGCACTCGGTGTCAGTTCTGGAATTCGTTGTTGCGCTAATTTCTGATCGGTGTTCCACCAATACCAGATGGAAAATCCCAAGATACCGAGAATAATAACCGATGCGATAAACAACAAGAACGGTTTTTTGAATTGCATATTAGCCTCGCGTTGCGCCGAACCTGCTATATCTTCACTGAGATCAGATGTCCGAAAGGTGATGCTGCCGTCTACACCAAGACTTACGCAGCGCGCACTGAATTGCGCTACTACAAACCAGATCCCTTTTGAGTTCCATTCTAATTCCCTTAGAGATATCGAGGTAGCAGATGTTTCTAACACTCCCGTGAGTTTGATAAATAATTAAGGCGTACGTTGATACATGTTACAGATTGATTTATAGCCCATCTTACTCTAATTATACTAAAGTTTGGACAATTTTAAGACGATACATATCGCCCCTACGGGGCTTAGGACTTGGTATATATGTCGTTTCTATAGACATATCGTCCCTACGGGACTGGCCATTGGTGTGGTCGAGTTTATTTTTCTGTGAGTTCGGTTTGTGTGAGAAACATCCAGAAAAATCAGAAATCCTCTGAGAACCGGTCATGAACCCAACAGAAACTGTCCAAACTATAATTT
>VYCT01000294.1 GCA_009843785.1 Candidatus Poribacteria bacterium
GACCCGCTGTTCATTAATGCGCGCTAAATCTTTAACAATTTTTCTCTGATCATTTTCCTCTAATGCTCTAAAATTCCGTGCGTAGCCTCTACCAAGTTTATCAATATCTTCTTTCAAAACCTGTCGGCAGAAACTATGGAATGTGGATATGTTAACAAGATATCCTTTTTCCTCTCCCACAATCTCTTTCACCCGATCTCGCAACTCTTCACTCGCTTTCACGGTGAAACTAAATGCCAAAATCTGTTCAGGCATCACACCGTTTTCTATAGCATAAGCGATAGAATGAACAACTGTCCGCGTTTTACCTGAGCCAGGACCTGCGATAATTAAGAGGGGACCATCTGTATGTGTAACAGCTGTTTGTTGAGATGGATTTAGTCCATCTAAAAGTTTTGACATCTTAGTTTCGTTTGGATTTATTTCGGAAATGGAAAAATTCGCTGCTCAATCCGCAGCTTTCTCGTCATCCGATTTCGCGGCTTCTGGTTTCTCATCCGGTGGATCCACAAATTTGTATTTGCCAGACTTCCGGTATTCTTGTTCTAATGCTTGATAGTGAGCGATCAGTTTGTCAACATCATGATCAAATCGTGCGGCGATTTCCCGCCGAATTCTGCGAATTTCGTCAATTTCATAGTCTGCCATTTAGTCTTTGCTTCCTATTAGGACAAAATATCAATCTTGACATCGCCATCTGTCACAACATCTAAAATCACACGATTAATCATTGCGTTGCAGCCGAAACTTTAAAGCCAATCCGATAAGCATCCGGAAATCCGATTCGTAAGCCATAAATGGTCGCATCAGGGTGCTTGGCGAGAAGATTGTCCGTAGCTGCCAAATCTCCATCAGCAATTGCATAATCCCCTGTTTTGATGTCAATTGCTAAGAACTTTCCTTTGTGCCTGGATTTAACTTTGTTACGTATATTTTGCTGATAGAGTGCTTCGCCACGGGCAGCAATAATTTCAGAGGTATCATCAGAATATGGCATCGTAATTCTCCAGTTAGGGCACGTCCACTGTCTATCGGAAACCCGACAAGCGAGTGGTTGAGTGCGCGGTTGACTTGAACTTATCTGGGGAACAGAAAATTCGCTACTCAATCCGCAGCTTCTTTGTCTGACCGTTTCGGAGTTTCGGACTTTTCTGGCGGTAACTCTGCAAACTTGTACCCTGCTTTCCGGAATTCTTCATCCAAAGCTCGGTAGTAAGCCCCTAATTTTTCGGCATCGTGGTCAAACCGCTCGGAGATTTCCCGTCGAATTCTGTGAATTTCGTCAAGTTCGTAGTCTGCCATTTTAGTCATAAGCTCCTAAGTAATTGAGAGGTGTTGCCAACTCCGGCGTTGGCAAGCCAAGTTTTTGGTTAATCTGCCGGATGAGATGGATCTTGTTAAAATTTGCAAGATGTTTGCAATTCCATGTTAGAAGCGCGTCTGTATTATGAAACGAGGCAAGTGCTAAGTGATGTGCGTCACCAAACAAATCTTTAGGCATTATCAATCTATTAATGTAGGTTTGCGCTATTTGATGAACCTGTGAAGGAACTGGCAGCATTTCAAGGTCCTTGATTAGATCAATACGCTTTTGCGTTTTTTCGCCTTTTCCGCTGCGTAGTTCGTCAATAACAGCACCACTTGAAACAAGCGTGAATTGATCCGCGTATTCTTCCCACCACTTCCGGGTCCAACTCTGCTTAGCACGGGATTCAAGATCCCCGCGCAATGTGTAATAGAAACTTGGAATTGTCGTTTCAATATAGACGCGATGTTGTGTTTCGTTATGCAATAATTATAGTCTCCAAAGGTTTAGATGGCAAGGTAAGCAATCATTCGTTGGTTGCCCTATGTGCTTCTATGTACGATCGAAGCATGGTATTTATCCGCTCGTGGTAATCTTGACCTTGCCCTTGAACCACTCCAAGATCTCTTGTTCAATCTGAAGGTAATTTTCTGGGATAATCCGCTGAGCGTTTTTCCAAAAACCATCATCGAGTTCGGGAATATCCGATGTATCAATTGCGTTATCAGGTAGGCTCTCAATTTCAGAAAGCCGTATTTTTGAAAGTCTCATAATATTTCTCTTTTATTATAACACAATTCAAAGGAATGCGTAAATCTTAATTGGTAAAGTCCGGTTCGGTTAGGAAACCGAACCTACCGGTCTGGGACCGAAGCGGTTGTTCTTTCTAAAATTGACCCGTATGGTAAATGATTTCAATGTGCTGCGTTCTCAGGCGCAATGAATTGCGCTACTACGAACCAGTATATGCTATTCACGAAGTCCGTTCATCGGTGAAACGTTTCGACTTGAGTTCATATCGCGGTAACGTTCCAATCGGTACCGTTTTCACGATGGCGCGCAGACCTAAATCATCTTGGATCGCAGCGGCGACACCAGTAGCAGTATCATTAGGATTCGGGCTCGTAGATTCAATTTGGATTTCGAGTTCATCAAGTGTGCCTGTTCCGTAAACACGCCCGGCAAACTCTTGGACCTCCGGGAACTTAAGGATGATATTTTCAAGCGTTGCAGGGTATACATTCAGTCCGCGAATGATGAGGGCATTGTCTATCCGTCCGAGAACACCACCGTCAAGGACGCGGCTCTCTCTTCCACATTCACACCGTCCCGATTTGAGTTTAACGTAATCACCCGTCCGATAGCGGATCACCGGCATACCGACACGCCCTAAATTGGTAATCACTAACTCGCCTTCATCTGCTGGCATATCAGTTTCTGGATCGAGCACTTCGCAGATAAACTCATCTTCGTTGAGATGGAGACCCGCCTGCGGTTCACACATCACACCCCATGCCCCGACTTCCGTTGCACCGGCGTGATCGTAGGCACGCGCGCCCCAACGGGTTTCAATCCGCTCTTTTGTTGCCGGTAGACTCGCGCCGGGTTCACCTGCATGGATGGTGACCCGCACTGAAGATACCTCGCTCAGGTTTATACCGTCTTGTTCAGCCACTTCGGCAAGCCGCAATGTGTACGTCGGTGTGGCAATGAGCACGGTTATATCGTTGCTGAGGATGGCGCGTATCCGCTGCTCGGAGGTCATACCGCCGTTCGGAATTGTGAGCGCACCAAGCTGCTGCGCGCCGTGATAGGCACTCCAGAAACCGATAAACGGACCGAACGAGAAAGCGATCATCAACCGATCCGCTGAGGTTACGCCTGCACTGCGATAGATGTCTCTCCAACATTTTCCCCACCAGTCCCACGATTCTGCAGTATCTAACCATCGCAATGGTGAACCTGTTGTGCCGGAGGTGCGGTGGAGGCATGTGTATCGCTCCAGCGGAAAGGTTAAATTCGTGCCGTAGGGCGGATGCGATACCTGATCCGCGCTAAGTTCTTCTTTTGTGGTAAAAGGCAGCTGCCGGTAATCCATCAGTGTTTGCACATCGTTTGGATCTGTAATCCCGACATCGGTGAGTTTTTGTCGATAGAATGCATTTGTCTCTAACACCAGAGTGAGCATCTCACGGAGGCGATGTAATTGGGTCTGTATTTCCATGTCTCTCGCGTTTAATTGGTGGAAGTGTAACTGGTATAGTATAGTTGATTAAGTGTTGCGGCGGATTCTCAGCCTTCCCGGTGAAATAACACTGAAAGTCTCAAGCAATTCATCTTCATGCATGAATTGGGTAAACAACATCAGCTCGAAGAGCCTGAGATGCAAAATGAAGTGCTGCACGTACACCGCCCTCAGTTAAGCACGGATACTCTTCAAGTAATTGCGCAATCGTCTCGCCCGCTGCAAGCTTTTCTAAGATCAATTCGACGGGGATGCGGGTGCCTGCAATAACAGGTTTGCCCATCATAATTGACGGGTTAGATACGATGAGTTTAGAATCCATATCTTCTCTCCTTCCATGATAAAAAATATTATATCCGTTGAATCAGGTTGTTTTAGGTATATCGCGTGTTTTGATATTCCGGGGCATAGAACGTTGGCAGCAAACTATCAACTTGGAGCAGTCCGCGCTGTGTCAGTTGGATTTCATCTGATGCAGCGTCGACGCGTAGCATACCGTCGTTTTGCAGTTTTTCGTAGGCTTCCGCGAAAATCTCAAGAATGTCTGCGTTGAATTTCGTTTTGAAATAAGAAGGACTGATTGTGCCAAGTTTGAGCTGCAGTATCATTTCCCGGGTCAAGCGTTCCGATTCAGTCGGTTTCAGTGCACGGTAGACTGGAAGACTGTCCGCTTCAAGGTTACTGAGATAGTCGCCCCATGAAGGCGCGTTCTGAAAATGGATCCCGCTGAGATGTGAGAAAGAGGCAACACCTGTACCTATCATATCACTCCCCTGCCAGACCGCATCGCGATAGACGAATTGACAGTTTTTATCTTTCTTGAGGACGGTGTACGCGCTGGATTGTGTGTAACCGGCTTGCGTGAACTGTTCAAAAGCGTATTGGTGCCACTCTCGCTTTAATTTCCAATCCGCCACCGGTAGCGCGTCGCCACCGAGGATATCCTTGGAATAGACGGTATTAAACGGCAATTCAAGTTGATAGACAGTGACACTATCCGGGTCAAGTTCGATCGTTTTTCTAACGGTTTCGCGCCAACTTTCCCAGGTTTCACCTATCATGCCTGAAATGAGGTCAATGTTCACTTGATCGAATGCCAAAGTCTTTATCCACGGTGCAATACGATAGACCTCTTTGGAAAGATGTGCTCTGCCGTTTTCAGCGAGGATTTCGTCGTTCAGATTCTCAACGCCGAGACTTAAACGCGTTACACCGATTGCTTTGATGGCATCGAGTTTCTTTTCTGTCAAGGTGCCGGGTTCACACTCAAATGCTATCTCTTCAGCTGCGTCCCACGGCATCACCCGTTTCACTCTATCAACGAGAGCTGTCAAGTGTTTGACACTGATATAGGACGGTGTGCCACCACCAAAATAGACGAATCTTAGTGGACGACCTGCGATTGCGGGGTGTTTGCTATAAAGTTCGATCTCTTTTCCGAGTGCGTTCAGATAGGTGTCAATTTCGGAACTGTTTTTGTCTGTATAGACGCGAAAATAACAGAATTTGCACCGTTTTCGACAAAAAGGGATATGGAGGTAAAGCCCTACGGTCGCGTCTGGACGCGGGGGTTCGTTGAGTGCGCGATGTACCTCTGGCACATCAGATTCACTCCATGTGGAATACGGTGGGTAGTTGGAAACGAAAACGCTTCCGACGGTTGTATCTTTTGAATCTATGCCTGCTGTTGCAGGTTCCGCTAAGGGCGTTGCTTGCGAGCCCGTGTTTAACTGTGTTTTAGGCATGATCTATTTTTCTCCAAAGCAGTACAGAATGCCATCTTCTGTACTGATATAAATTTTACCATCCGAGACGCTCGGTGAGGCAACGATCGATGAACCTGTTGCGAATTCCCATACCGATTTTCCAGTCGTAATATCTAAAGCGATAAACACCCCACGAGTCGTTCCCAAAAAAGCACGCGTACCAGCAATAACAGCGGAGGACTCAATACTGGATTTGCTGGTATAAGTCCATATCGGTTCGCCGGTCTCCCGCGAGAGGGCGTGCACCATCTTATCGCGTCCGCCAATAATAACACTGTCTTCGGTGAGGGTGGCTGAGGCGAAAAATGGAAATTGCCGTTTCGGATGCCGATACCGCCACGCAATCTCCCCCGTATCTAACGCGACCCCCAATATTTCGGTGCCATACGTGCCACAATAGACCCTATTTTGTGAAATTGCTGGGCTCGCAGCGACATACGCGCCCAAGTCTACCTGTTGCGTCTGTTTGCCATCGTCAATACTGATAACGCGGAGGTAACTGTCGCATCCAGTGACAATCACGAAGTTCTTAGCATCACCAGAGCCGCTCGCGGGCTGAGTCCAGACACCAGGGGTGCCATGGACATACCCTTCCGTCTCAAATTTCCAGATCAACGCTCCATTTTCGGTGTTGAGGCAGTAGAGGAATCCGTCGTAGGAGCCAAACAGCACACGGTCGCCAGCAAAATTTGCCGATGATATAATTTCACCCTCTGTCTGAAACTGCCATTTCATTGCGTGGGTGTTGATGTCCACCGCATGAAAGACACCATCGCCATCACCGAAGTAGACGACCCCATTGTGGATAGTGGGTGACGCTTTGATTGAACTGTTCGTCTGGTAGGTCCATTTTTTTTCGCCTGTTTCGGCATCAATTGCGTAGAGGAGCCCATCCAACGCACCCACATAGACCGTCCCATCAACGACTGCAGCGGTGGACTCAATCATATCTCCTGCTTGAAAAGTCCAGAGCAATTGAGGGGTGTCAGGGAGTTCGGAATCCGCCACACCCGTGAGTTGTGGGTTCCCACGAAAACTTACCCAGTTGCCCAGCGTTGTATTTGCAAGGCTAAGCAGTAGTACAAGGATGAGGACAGTAGCAGGCACACGCCGATGTGCCGTAGCCTTTGGCTTTTTAAGATATGTAAGATTCCACGTATCTACTTGTATTTCAATAAACCTGTTCATAAAGTTTCATAAAATCGTTAACATTCACAGGGCGCGGGTTGAACTGTGCTGTCCATTGTGTCTCCGCTTCCTTTGCCAATGTCGGCAAGTCTGCTGTGCCTATCGTGTATTGGACAGGATAATCCCGAACTCTGTTCGGTAAATTGCCGATCTGCTTGAGTGTCGTAATTCTGTCTGCTAAGTCGCCGTCCGGGTACAGTTCACGGTATGCCTCTCCGGCGACCCTGCTGTTGAATCGAATGACATGCGGTAACATCAAAGCGACTGCAACGCCGTGAATGATGTCGTATCGCGCTGTCAGCGGGTTGGCACAAGCATGCGCGGCACCGAGCATCGAATTTTCGATCGCAAGTCCGGCGAGGTAGGCACCAAACAACATCTTGCTGCGTGCTGTAGAACTTTCGGGTTCAACGAGGCATGCTTCAAAGTTCGTGTTTAGCAATTCCCAGGCGTGTCGTGCGAACATCCGGGACATCGGGTTGTGTCGGGTTGAGACGAAACTCTCAACAGTGTGTGCAATGGCATCTATCGCGGTAATCGCTGCAATCGGTCTCGGCAAAGTTTTGGTAAGTGTCGGGTCCAAAATGACGGTACCGAAACGTGCCTTTTTATCGCCACATGCCATTTTGATATGCGTTTCTGGTTGTGAGATGAGAGCGAAAGATTGTGCCTCGCTCCCGGTGCCAATCGTCGTCGGGATCCCAATAGAGGGCAACATCGGTTCTGTCGCTTTGTCGGTGCCCCAATAATCCGCCATTTTGCCGCCGTTTGTGAGCAGGAAATTCGCACCTTTCGCGCAATCCATTGAGCTGCCACCACCAAGTCCGATAATAAGATCTATCGGCGTATTGGTTTTCGCGACGCTAACGGCAGCTTCGACATCCTCCGTCGTTGGGTTTGGCGTAACATCCGCATAAACGTAAGCAGCGATCCGTTCACTTTGCAACGCTGAGACGGCCCTCGCGAGGATGCCTGCCTTTTTGATGCCACGGTCTGTCGTAACGAGAACCCGACTACCGCCGAGCGAACGGGTCAACTCGCCAAGTCTCTCAATCGTGTTATCCCCAAAGATAACCTGTTGTTTCAGTTCACAGTCAAAAGTTTCCATGTTATGAATCTGATGTAAAATGTGTGCTGATAGAAGATTGTATTGTATAAGTCCTATAAAAGGATACCAGAGACTGGCGGGTAAAGTCAAGGGAAAGGTAAATTGGCGCAGCGGTGGGGTTTTATGGAGGTTATAGTAGATTATGAAAATAAGTTTACATTTTATGAGATTTATGTTATTGTTT
>VYCT01000025.1 GCA_009843785.1 Candidatus Poribacteria bacterium
CGCAGTCGCTACGAAACCGAAGCCCCTGCCTTTAGGCAGTGGGTGCTATCACCAAAATAGTTTCAGGTAAGGTTTGCGAGCTAATCCTAATTGCAGAGCAAATTCTGCGCCACTGCTAATACTCCATTGGTTTATCGTTGCCTCGGTAGGGGCGCGTCCCCCGGACAAGCACTCTTCTGGGATTGTCTTCCAACACGAGTTCATCTGCACTATGGTAACCGAGCGTCATACTCATCCGTGTCCCATCTGTGTGGTTGATTCCCGTTGAATGGATGATCATGCTATCAATAGCGAGCAAGCCGCCTGCCGGCATCGGTAAAGGGATCGTTTGACTCGCAGCAATCTCTCGAACCCCATCATCTTTGAGATTAGCGAAAGCAGGCAAATGGTGTGATCCAGGTACGATCCGTGTACATCCATTCTCAAGATTTGTGTCTTCCAGATAGACCAGAACAGTCGCTATTGTCCGAGACCAGTGGCGGACATCGCGATGCAACGCAAGCGAATGGCTTGTACCCGCATCTCGAAGATAGACATGATTATGTCGATTTAGTAAAAATTCTATATCCGGTCCCAATAACGATTCCAAAGGATTGAGAATTTCATCACAAGTAATCGTTTCTCGGAAAATACCGCCACGTTCCCATACTGCGGAAATTCGGACGATTCTGTCATCTTGTTTTACCACAGGTTCTACGACTTCCGCCATATCTTTCAACGCCGCTGCTTTTAATGCTTCTACGTGATCCGTAGAAAGTTGAGTCGGAAATTTGATGAAGCCGTTGTGACGAAACAACTGGATTTCTTGCGGAGTCAGTTCCATCGGTTCCTTCCATCATATTCAGAATCAGTTGTGAGATGTCAGTTTAGCATAGATGGTAATGTGAGTCAACACCGAAATGTAGTGGATCAGAGCCATTCAGTTCTCCCATAAGTAGGCGCGAGTGTTTTTGCTTGGGCATTTCTTGTCCCTCGCGATCCGCTGCGATTGCCTTCATTGTAGGCGCGAGTGTTTCTGCGGATTTCTTGTCGCTCGCGGTCCTCACTGCTTGCTGACGGCTCATGGCTGATCCCTATCGTAATAGCACAATTTATTAGTAACGAAAAATAGAGATATTTCGTTTTATTTTATGGTATACAAAAGAAATCAAAAAACAAAACATCGGGTAAGAGGAGAAAAATTATGAAAATGTGTTGTTTTTGTCTGCTGGGACTTTTTCTCGCAATATTGTCTGGGTGTATGAGCATGTCAGGTTATAAACAAGCTTCGTTATATGAAGAGGCTTCACTGCGCCATCATGCCTATGCAACCGGGACAACGCGTGCCACTGCTACGGAGTGGCGCGCCCTTGCTTCAGAGTTCCAAAAGGTTATTGATGCAGATGTCCAGGGGCCATCAGCAGATGATGCCCAATACGCAATCGCCTCAAGTTGGATGTGGAGCATCACGGTTGGGGATGCCGAAGCCCCGCAGCAGGCGATTAAAGCACTCCGAAAACTGATTCACACCTATCCTAACTCAGAATACAGACCACTGGCTCACTACTGGTTAGGACGTTGCTACGATTATATCAACGACGATTCTCAGGCTATCATGCAATACCAACTCGTGGGGAACCGTTATGCGGATTCCCAAGTGTCGGAACCTGCCAAGTTGGAATTGGCACGGGCGTATGCAAAGCAAGGGTATCCCACACGCGCTGAAACGTCCTATAAAAGTCTTGTTGATTCTTCGATAAATCAGGAAATTGGCGATGTTGCCGCTAAAGAACTACAAGTGCTCAAGACACAACCACAACCGCTTAGCCCCCCCGCTAAAGAAAATATTCAAATACAACCACAACCGCGGCCTGAACCACAGCCAGTAAAGCAGCCAAAATCCGCAGCACCGGTTACAGATCCTGAACCTTTAGTCCCAAAATCATTAACGCGTGAATTTGGATTGACCGCGAAAACGATTGTTATCGACCCCGGACACGGCGGGAAAGACCCAGGAGGATTCGGAAGTGGCAATCTTCAGGAGAAGGGTATTGTTCTCAGTATCTCACACAAACTCCGCGAGGTTTTAACAGCAAAAGGCTACACCGTCCTGATGACGCGTGAGACCGATCATTTCATTCCGCTGAAAAAACGCACCGAATTCGCAACACAACATAAAGCAGATCTTTTCCTGAGCATCCATGCCAATGCAGCTGACAGTTCGAGAGCCAACGGAATCGAAACCTACTATCTGGATGTCACCAGTACGGACAAAGCCTCAGAAAAAATCGCAGCGCGAGAAAATATAAACTCCGGCTACAGTATCCAAGAATTGGAAACATTGTTGGACGGATTGATACGGGAAAGCAAAAGTGAGGATAGCAAACGCTTGGCAAGACATGTACAGGATACATTGGTACAGAACACAGGGGCGGTTGACCGTGGTGTTAAGCACGCTCGTTTTGTTGTTTTGATCGGAACAAAGGTGCCTGCTATTCTCATTGAGACCGGGTTTGTGTCAAATCCAGTGGAAGGACAGAAACTCATAACGTCAGCGTATCAGCATAAAATTGCCACCGCTATCGCACAAGGCGTTGATCAGTTTTTAGGGAAGACCGGAGAAACGCCTTTTGCTAAAGCCCAAAGCCTGAGATTTGTCGCTAAGGGTGTTGAGAGGAACAAGTAATGCTGTTTGCCAAATTTGCCAGTCAACGTCTATCCTACGCAGCCACAATAGTTATTCTTGTGTGTCTATTATCCTTGTGTAGTGGTGGGCTCAACCTCACTGTCGCACAACAGGCGGAGATTGCGATTGTCTTACCGAAAAAAACGCCGCAGGTATCAGAAGGTGATGTTCAATACGCACGTTCTGTCGCTAAACGATTCAATCGGATGCTCAACGGCATTGGGTTAACCGCTGCCACACTCGAAGAGGCTTCGCTCTCTGAAGCACAACTCAAATCTCGCCGTTTGGTTATCCTTCCACTAAACCCCGTGATTGCACCGAAAACTGCGGGTTTATTGAACAGTTTTGTAGCAAATGGTGGTAAACTTTTCGTAACCTATACTTTATCCGATACGGTGGCACCGCTCCTCGGCTTGCGTCAAACGAATTGGCTAAAACAAGAAGCTCCCGGGCATTTTGCTTCAATTCAGCTGAACGCACCCGATATACTTGATATGCCGGTATCTATCAGGCAAGCATCGTGGAACATTACAGTGGCAGAACCGACAACACCCGATACAGAAATTATCGGGTACTGGCACAATGCAAACGGAGAATCTACGGGTTTACCAGCGCTGTCTGTAGGGAAGTCAGGAGTGTTCTTTAGTCATATTTTCCTTCCAGACGACATCCAGCGCAAAATGCAGATGCTCGCTGCACTCTTGGGACATCTCGTCCCTGAGTTTCGGCGTACGTTTGCTAAGCAAGCGATAGCGACAATGACGACCATTGGGCATACCAAGGATTTCACTGAGCTAAAGCAATTCGTCCAACAGAGCGATGTCCCCGAAGCGAATGAAGCGTTAAAAACAGGGACAGATTTGATGAACCGGGCGCGCGTCGAGTATGATGCTGAGGCTTACAATACGGCAATAACAGTAGCACGCGCGAGTCGTGCAGAATTCTCAAAAGCCTATTTCCTATCGCACGGAAGCGTTGAAACCGAAGGGCGCGCTGTATGGAATCACTCAGGACTTGGTGCCTACCCTGGAGATTGGGAACGCTCCGCTCAGGAATTAGCATCTGCTGGGGTCAACATAGTTCTGCCAAACATGGCATGGGCAGGTGTCGCACATTATCCGAGTAAAATCTTGCCACAGAGCAAAACTTTTACGCGATACGGGGATCAGATTGCACAATGCGTTGAAGCCGCACACAACCACAGCTTAGAGGTACATGTTTGGAAAATTACGTGGAATTTAGAAGGCGCGCCGAAAGAATTCGTTGAAAAAATACGAGCAGAAGGGCGGACCCAAGTCTCCGCAACGGGACAAGCCCTCAACTGGCTCTGCCCTTCGCATCCGAAAAATGTGCTGCTGGAAGTCGAAAGTAGTCTTGAGATCGTGGCAAATTACGATGTGGACGGTATCCATCTCGATTACATCCGCTATCCGGGAAGCCACGCCTGCTACTGTGACGGGTGTCGCCAAAGATTTGTGCTTGCAACGCGACTGCAGATTGACAAATGGCCCGCCGCCGTCTTGCCAAAAACGGGGACACATAGCGAAAAATATATTGAATGGAGGGCGCAACAGATCACACGCTTGGTACGCTTACTCCACAAACGGCTACGTGAGGCTGATCCTAAAATCAAAATTTCTGCTGCAGTCTTTGGCTGGTATCCAGGGTGTATCACGACCATTGGGCAGGATTGGATCGCATGGGCGAAGGCAGGTTATGTCGATTTCGTGTGTCCAATGAACTATACGGAAAGTACGGACTATTTCACGGAGCTGTTGGTCAACCAGCTTGCCCTAATGCCTAAAGACGTTGCCATCTATCCCGGTATCGGCGCAACTGCCTCTAATTCACTACTGACCCCAGATGCCGTCGTTGAGCAGATTTACTTGTCGCGGAACTTAGGTGCTTCGGGGTGGACAATCTTTGACTATTCCCTTGACATTTCTGAGACTGTACTACCAGCATTCACAATTGGTGTTACTAAGCGCAAAGCAAAACCGCCCCACTAACAAGCATGTTTAGCACTCCCCCGTCAAACCTCCTGCCTTTAGGTAGGAGATGTAGACAGTCTTCCCGCCAAAACCTCGTTTTTTAAAGCGAGGATGTAGGCGGGTTTTCCTTTTTTCCTTGACAAAACAACCTCACAAGTGCTATAATAGTTTTGTAAAAGCTTCGCCCTTTAGGGCGGGGTCTATCACGGAACACAGATTCGTAAAGATTGATATGGTAAAATGGGTGCTATCACTCAAACTCACGTACTTAACGCGAAACTCACGTAAAAGTGAGATTCATTCCTTTAGGAGATTGAACGGCATGAAAATTATATTGGTATTCGCAGGATTGGTGTTGATGATAGCCTATTGTGTTATCGGAAACCCGATCGACATAGCACAGGCGGAGGAAGTCTTGGGAACAGGAACAGGTGAACTGCTCGGAGGGGACCTAACCGACCCAGAAGATGATGGTGAACCTGAAGCAGATAAGGGTTACGATGCCATTTTCTCAGCCAACGATGAACCCGGATTCGCAGGCGGTGAATTTGCGTTTAACGTCTTCGATAACCGCCTTGGCCCCAGCAATGACAAATGGTGCTGCGGAAAGGGAGGCGGCATTCCGGATGAAGGCCTACACGTGACAGCTGAGTTTGAGGAGCAGTACGCATTGACACACTTCACTGTATCTTCAGCGAACGATGTCCCCGCAAGGGACCCGACAGTGTGGGAGATTCAGGGGTCGAACGACGGTAAGGAATTTGAGACCATCTTTGCTCACGACGGCGACAGTTTTTGGGATCAGCGCCTGCAAGTCGTCCTTTTTGAGGCAGGGAAAGATTACGACCGTCAAAAAACCGGATATCGGTTTTTTCGGCATGTTACTTTTGACACCGCATCGAACCCAGCTGGGGCGTACTTCCAAATTGGCGAAATTGAGTTCTTCGGCGATGATAGTTTTCCTGTAGACCCCAGATCCAAACTCGCAACCACATGGGGAAGCATCAAAAACGCCCGATAAGCGTAAATATCGGACATTTTTGCGGAAGTCCGCTGAAGTGCCCCAACCTATTGAACAGGTTCGGGCAACTTCAGCAAGCGATCACTATCATTGTGATGGTGGGCTTCCGCCTCAATCGGAAACCTGAATCCAGTAATAACTTGGTTTGGGTTTCCGTTTTTCATATCCGCTTGAAACCGTATGGATTCTACTGGGGTAGAGGTAACGTCATCCACGCCAAGCCGTCCAAGGAGACTTTTAATTAATGGCTCAAAGACCGAATATTTTATTTTTGATGAGTGATGAACACAGTCCGCACGCTATAGGGTGTGAAGGTAATGCTATTGTACAGACACCAAATCTTGACCGACTCGCAGCATCTGGCACCTATTTTGAGGGGGCGTACTGCCAAGTTCCACTCTGCACACCCTCCCGGATGTGTATGCTAACCGGGCAATACGCACATCGCTGCTCCGCGTGGAATAACGGATCCGTCCTATTTCCTGAGCATCTCACAATGCCCGCACATTTCGCACAACACGGCTACGCGACCGCGCTCGTCGGGAAGATGCACTTCGGTGGAAAAGAACAGAACAACGGTTTTGAGTCTCGACCCTACGGCGATCTACGCGGTTATGCCGGACACCAAACAGATCCACTGAATCCGCCATCTCGCATACGACAACGAACGCGACTTGCAGGTGTCACAGAAATCCCGACCAGCCTTCTGCAAGAGCGGGTTATTAACGAAGAGACACTGGAATACTTAAGGTCCCAACCATCAGAACAACCCTGGTTCCTGCTTGCGAGTTACAGCCGTCCGCACTTCCCGCTCACTGCACCGAAACGACTCCTTGATAAGTATTGGCCCGATAATGTAGATATGCCCAACATTCCACCCGGGCACTTAGAACAGACGCACCGCTTCGCGAAGGGCTTGCGAGATAATTTCAACACGCAGGATATCCCACCCGAAGAAGCCCGAAAAGCCAGAGCCGCTTACTACGCCTGTTGCGAATTCTTGGACGAGACTGTTGGCGATCTACTCACGCTTCTGGAACGTGACGGCTTTTTAGATAACACCATCATCGTCTATACCACGGACCACGGTGAGATGGCAGGTGAACACGGACAGTGGTGGAAATCCAGTTACTACGAAGCCGCGGCACGAGTCCCGCTAATCATATCGGACAGGCAGCTCCAGCAATCACACGGCGCACGCATAACAGCACCTGTCGAGCTAAACGATCTCTTCCCGACGTTATGCGCGAAAGCAGGCCTTCCTATCCCTGAAGGTTTAGATGGCGATGATTTAACGAATCTCATGTCGGGAGACACCGAAAGTTGGCGCAACACTGCAATCACCGAATACTGGGCAAATCAGACAACCGGACCGATGCGTATGCTCCGAACCCCTCGCTATAAGTATGTTGCCTTCCCTGAAGATGAATCTATCCTTTTCGATTTAGAGTCGGACCCAGATGAATTCGAGAATCTTGCAGGACAAGCGACATATCGCGAGTTAGAAACATCTCTCCACGCACAACTTATGGACGGGTTCTCATGGGAATCTGTCGCTGAACAGATGGCAGCTGATAAAGTACGAAGCCAAGATTTCAAGGAGCCGTGGGGCAGAGGCACCCCCAATCAGTACACACTACCTGATGGACGGATCGTTGATGCGGAGACCTGTCTCTATCGGCCTTCAGTTAGAGAGGAAGGTTAGAGGAACGTTTGGACCGAGTCTAACACTGGGGGACACATACACGCTTGGCTGCTAATACTTTTAAAGACAATTTTGGGGAAAACAGCAGGTCGAATTCAAAAATTCGGTTTTCTGCTATCCTCGTAGGGCTACTTTTAGTAGGTGCAATGTGTGCCATCACACCCTACAACAACTATTTCCTACAAAATACCAAAATTGCAGGCAATCATCTCCCCGTCGGTTCAATCTTCGGACTCCTCCTTCTGGTCTTTCTCGTCAATGTACCCTTGCGGAAGTTCATGCGGAGCAGCCGTTTTGCCTTCTCCGCACTCGAATTGACGGTTATTTGGATGATGCTAATCGTGGCGGTCGGCATTCCGTCAATGGGGTTACTGCAATTTCTGCTGCCCTCCCTTGTCGCGCTCCGATACTTCGCAACGACCGAAAACGATTGGGCCGAAACGCTCCACCCGCACATTCCAGAGTGGCTCGTTGTCACTGATTCTCGGGCTGTAACAGATTTCTATGAAGGCATCTCTGCGGGTGAAAGTGTCCCGTGGGTGTTCTGGATCAAGCCGTTGCTTATCTGGGGACTTTTCGTCCTCATCTTCTATTTTACAACGCTCTGCCTCTCAACAATCCTCCGGAAGCAGTGGGTAGAACGTGAACGATTTTCGTTTCCACTCATTCAGATTCCGATACAACTCGCTGCGGAACCGGCACGCGGTACACTTCTCAACACCTTTTTCAAAAGCCGACTCCTTTGGGCAGGGATGGCACTGCCTGTGGTGTTGCACCTGATCAACGGATTGCACGCGCATTTTCCAAAGGTGCCAGAAATTCCACTGATTTATAATATCTACACCGTCTTTACTGAAAAACCGTGGCACACACTCGGATGGTGGCCCGCGATGCGGTTCGTCATCTATTTTTCAGTTATCGGGATCGCCTCTTTACTGACACTTGAAGTCTCATTCAGCCTCTGGTTCTTCTACCTCTTTTTCAAACTTCAATATATCATCATGAATGCGGTCGGACTCAGCATCGGTCCGTGGATTAGTTGTAGCCGTCAAGTGATGGGAGGGTATCTCGTCTTTGTCCCCGCGGTTTTCTGGATAGGACGTGAACATATTGCAACAATCTTTAGGAAAACCTTTGGTCTCGGGCACGCAAGAACAACCTCCACTACTTTGGCGCGGCAACCGATAGACGACTCAAACGAACCGGTTTCATATCGTATCGCACTGCTCGGTTTTCTTTTTGGGTTCATCACCTTAGTGATATTTTTAGCTATTGCAGGTATTACAACATGGGTTGCCGTCGTGACGTTGCTCTCTATCTTTATCACGTCTATTGTGTTGACGTGGATGGTCGTAAACGGCGGATTGTTGCTCGTCCAGGCGCCTTTTTTCCCTTCAGAATACATTGATATCACCTTGGGGTCCAATGCGTTGGGGCATAAGAGTCTCGCAATTCTAAGTTTCCAACGCACGTTCCTGCGGGATTGGGGCGAGTTTATGATGCCAAACTTCCTGCACAGTTTCAAGGCAGCGGATGAGGTGAAACTCGCACGCCGACGCGTTGTACCGATTTTGGGCATCGCAATTGTCGTTGCAATTCTTATCTCTGTTTATGCCTCATTGACGCTGATTTACGACAAGGGCGCGCTATTTTTACAGAGTTGGTCCTTCGTCGTCGCACCGCGTAACTATTTTCAACGGATGAACAATCTTATCCAATTTCCTATCGAGACAAAGTGGGGCGAGGTCTACAGTATGATTGCTGGTGCCGGGTTTACTGGCTTTATGCTCTGGATGCGACAGAACTTCGTCTGGTGGTCCTTACATCCGATTGGTTATTTGTTGGGTGCGACGTATCCGCCATTTCATCTCTGGTCATCAATCTTGGTTGGATGGTTCATTAAATACATGGCACTGAAGTTCGGTGGTGCCTCGACGTATCGAAAGATTCGACCGATCGCGTTCGGCTTGATCTTCGGTGAGTATGTAATGGTAGCGTTATGGATGATCGTCGGGATGTTTACAGGCATCGGTTATTTCGCGCTGCCATCGTGACCTATAAGCTATCGCAACGATAGCTACCTGATTTCTGAAGGAATTATATTATGCACGCCAATGAAAACAAGCTCACGGCTACATGGAAAGAACGTGCAAAAACGCGGCATACCGTTACTGGAATTCGGATGTGGCATGTTAATCTGAACCCTCGCGCGATGCCCGGTTTAGGGTTTGCCAAAGGACAGTGGCAGAAACCGACTACCCAGGCGGCGCACGTTGACTGGCGCGGCCCCTTCGCAACACAAGCAGGGGCGTTAATCGTAGAGATAACGACTGATAAAGGCTTAAAAGGATACGGTCTCGGCGGCGGTGGACTTGCTGGCGCGCTGGTTATTGAAAAACACCTTCAGCACTTTGTTATCGGACGCGATCCGCTTGATGTTGAGGAGATATGGGAACATCTGTATCATATTACCTCAATTTATGGGCGGCGCGGTTTAGTGATTTACGCATTGAGCGGTATAGAACTCGCACTCGTTGATTTGTGTGGGAAGATTGTGGACGCGCCTGTTTACAGTCTCGTGACAGAGACACCGTGCCTTAAAATTCCGGCTTATGCGACGGGTGCCGATGTCGGTTATTACGCAGAGAAAGGATTCGCCGCCTGCAAGCTACCGCTCCGCAACGGACTTGCTGAGGAGGAGGATGGGTTCGCAGAAAATGTGGAGAT
Organism: Candidatus Poribacteria bacterium; assembly: GCA_009843785.1. Lineage (GTDB taxonomy): Bacteria > Poribacteria > WGA-4E > WGA-4E > WGA-3G > WGA-3G. The sequence goes on from VYCT01000025.1 coordinate 10,110, forward strand.
GATACATGCTGCACGGGAGGCTATCGGACCAGAGGTGGAACTAATGGCAGACATCTATCTCCGTTGGGATGTAGACTACACGCGCCGTTTCGCGGAAGCAGCTTCCGATGTGAATCTCAAATGGATTGAGGAACCTATCCCGCTTGACGACTACGCAGGCATGGCGCAACTCGTCCAAGATGTCCAACCGACTTGGATTGTCTCCGGCGAACATGAATTCACACGATACGGATTTCGTGAATTACTGCGTTGGAAGGCAGCGGATATGATTCAACCCGATATTAGTTGGGCGGGTGGTTTCACTGAATGCCTACGCATCGCCAGCGAAGCCGCTGAACTCAATATCCCAACATGGTTGCATCAAGCGGGAACACCGTGGGGTTTACATCTCACCGCTTGTCTTCCGATGTCGTGTATGGCAGAGACCTTTGGTCCCTCCCGCGACGGCGTTGAAAACGAACTATATAGCCGCTTGCGCCCTGAACCTCACGATGGGTTTTTCAGCCTCAACGATGCATCGGGGTTCGGTGTAGATATGGACGAAGCGTTGTTAGAGGCATACACGGTTGATAGATTATAGTGTGGTCAAGCTACACGGAATGATTGGCAACCGAGACCTATACTGTTGCTTTGTCCATTTTCAAGTTAGAGGTAAATTCAGTTCGTAGTAGGGCAATTCATTGCCCCGTTGTACAAATAATGGTTTGCAATCGAAAGATATACTGTTGCTTTGTCCATTTTCAAGTTAGAGGTAAATTCAGTTCGTAGTAGGGCAATTCATTGCCCCGTTGTTGGGTTCGTAGTAGTGCGATAAATCGCACTACTACGAACCGATCCTATTCATTCTCCGATGATTAAGGGGTTGGATGTAAGGAGACAGATGTTAATTGATCGTGTGCCCAGCCGCTGCAATCGCTGTGGACATAGACGATATCGTTGATGACAATGCGGCGATTGTTCGGATATTTAGCCACTAAATCGTGTCCTCGCAAGTAGCGACCGTCATAGCGTCTGAAGAAGACTGTGCGTCCACCATTTTCGATGTATATCTCAGCAAGTTCGCCACCGTGAGGCTCGGAAATGTCAACGTCTAAAATACGAAGACAGTGAAAAGTAGTTTCACCAATTGTCACGTTGTATGTGCCAGCACCGAAACCTTGACCATCGGTGATTTTGTACGAGCCATCAGCTTGAAGTGCGTACCGACCATCGTCTATAATCCGTCGTTTTAAGGGACCACCCCACTGATCTTCAAACCACTCGTCACCGATTGTGTAGGAGACTTGTTTACCATCGACTATATTAACTATCGAAATCCATCTGGTATGGGTATCGTCAACTGTTGCGTACATCATAACCGGGGGATTTACGTCGGGCCAGTCCCTCGGTGCTAACCATTCCCTAACTTGAAGTTCTACACAATCAATACCCCGAATTGTCGCAGGTCTGGTCGGCGTAATCTCTACGATTGCGTCGAGTTCAAGCGTGTTGGCATCATACTCAGCGCGGAAATGAGGTTCGCCCATCTCTGGAACGGCGAACCACCATTGTAGTTCTGGACAGTCAATTTCGGTGATACGATCATCGCTTTCGACAATCTTCACGTCCGGTCGCTGTTGTGGAAACGGGTGTTTTAGAATTTCATTTGTCTGTGTCTGTTTTGTATTCATGTTATGAATCCTCCTGTAGGCGGGATATTCTGAGAAGATTCAATCCATGTTGTGGAATTAAATTCAAAAAATATTGGATCGCGGCTTCAGAGGTCCTTCCGACTTTATAACAAATGGATACACACCGTTTTTTAGTCTGCCTCTTCTTCTCATGAGGACTTTGCTGCAAAGATTGTCAGACGTAATTCTTCGTCAAATAGTTCATATACCGGTGTCTTATTGCTCAAAGTCTCGCTCTCGTTCAAGATGATACCGACACCTTCCCCTCGGCGTTCTAAAAAGTAGCGTCGAGCGACCTGTTTCCTCATATCATCATCCAATGTGATTTCCGACAGCAGACGAGCGAGGAGTTCGTTACGTGTAGCTTGGCTGTAGCGGAGGTTATCCACCGTCACTGTATTCGCCAATGCCCCCGGCGAGTAGAGTTCCAGCCGGTCGGAAAACATAAATAGGCGTATTTTTGAGACTGTTTTTGAATAATCTCTATGCACAACGGCGTTGACGATCGCCTCAAACACGGCACGCATGCTATATTCGGGGTAGTCTATCCTGCCGATGTCCTTCCGCGCGGCGACCGCGTTGTACCTTTCAACGAATTTCATGGTATTTATAATCTGTTGGTCCAGGGGCCCCTTAAAGTCCTTAGCATCAAGTTGGTAGTTCGCGTCCTTTTTATTGCTGAGATAAAACACTGCTTGAATGAAGCTGTTATAGAGGTAATCATCTGGGTTGTCATTACACATTAGCACACCGGCGACAGAGGCGCGGTTCTGATCACCTGCCTTGACAAGCAAACGTCTTTTCAGAAGAAGGTCTTCTATTTCGTCTTCTGTAGCACCTTCTGTGATAAATCGCTGATACAGTTCTTTCCTTAATGTGTCTTTATCCGTATTCGGCACAAACTGTTCGTCAAAGGCGATAATACGTGCCTGCGAACGGGTTTGGAACAACCGCGCCAACTGATCGGTAGGCATCTTCCGCTTACTACTGCCGTGGCGGGTGAAATAACCGTTTGGGGATTCGTGAACAAATAGACTACGCGGTACCTCTATTTTTAATACGTTTTTATCGTCAATCCGCAGCTTCTCGGTGAAAATAGGAACCAGAGGATCAATGCTGTCCGCACAGGTCTCTACGACTGTCTTTTCCGCTCTTGTCAGTTCCTGAAGATTAACCCCAACGATTTCCCCATTGTCGTCAACGCCGATCAATATCACGCCGCCTCTCGCGTTCGCAAAGGCTGCGATTTCATCAGCAAGACTGTTCCTGTGAGGCAACTCTTTTTTGAATTCAATCGTTGCGTCTTCTCCGAGGTATATTTTTTCAATGAGTTCGGTCAAAGTGTCGTACATCACGAATGCCTCATCTGATTATATTATTGCTATGCTTCGGACTGCTTTTCCTTCATCCGTTTAACGGCATCCAATTTCGTCTGTTGCCAATCAGCCCAGTTTTTCCCGCCTTCATACCGGACGACATCGTGGATGGTTGCGCGCGGTTGGTAGGTGGTATAGTTTCCGGTATGCCACGCAAGGTTCCGATAAACCATAAAGTCTCCGGGTCCCAGATGTACCTGAACCGCACCCGGAAATTGCCTACAGTGTTCTAAGCAGTATCGTTCAGCTTCAGCATTAGACTGCCCTTCAGCAGGTTTCCGCAGACTGGGATCGCCTGTAGATTGTTCTTCACCGGGCATGTCCCACTGCCGTAGATGACTACCGGGGACGAACCATGTACAAGAATCCGCATAAATCGCACAGTTGACCTGATTGAAGTGCCGCAGATCGTGCCAGACTTCCGCCAACTTTGCATTGACAGTCTCATCGCGTGCTTCGGGCGGTACCTCAACAACACCGTCTCGATGCCAACCGAGGTGCCACGGGTGCTCAAGCGGCTCAACGAGAAGTCCCATGATGTCAACATGTCCGTGCGTATAGTCAGGACCGAGCAATTTTTCGATAGCATCGCGGAGCTCCGGCAGTTCTGTGTAGTCGTAAAAAGGCTTCAAGTCTAATTCATCACCGTAATTGGAGAGCGGCTGAATGCGTTGCGTTTGTGGTCCGTTGAGTTTGTGTGCCAGATCGCGTGCCTTCTCTGCCTCACGACGTAAATCGGTGAGCAGCAACGGTGGCACAATTCCACGGAGAATCAGATAACCTTGCGAAAGGTATTCGTTTACCATTGAATCCTGAAATTGAAATGCCATTGTATGTTCTACATCTCCTACTTAATCTTGAGTTCACCCCATGTGACCAGTCGTTTTTCCTTGTGCGTTACAGCAGTGATACCGCCGAGCGGTGGTCGTGCGCCCATTGAGGCAGCTGGACTGTTTGATTCCAATCGGTAGTCGCCATTGTCAGGATTAATGAAGCGCGGATCTGCGTCAATGTTGTTTTCATAGATAAACCACTCGTCATCTGGTTCACGATCCATGCCTGCAAACCCGCCTCGGATATCACACGACTTAATAATGACCTGTCTCCCTCCTGGAGAGATTTCTGGATGTTTGCCGTGCGAGTGATTATCCCAAACAATGGAGTTGGTGAGCGTAAATTGACTGAATTCAATAAAGGTAGAAATACCACCGCCTCTGTCATGCGCTGTATTCTGTGTAATGGTACAATGCGTGATGGTTGCCAATCCTCGGGTCGAGATAACGTCAATGCCACCACCAGTCTCTGTCGCGGTGTTTTGCGCGATAATGCACCCGGAAACTTCAATTTCGGATGTTGGGCTGCAGTAAATCCCACCACCGTGTACGGCTCTGTTTTGTTTGATGATACAATCCTCAATCTTCGCAAATGACTCCTCGCTGCATTCTATACCGCCGCCTGTGTTTTGCTCAATACGGCAATGGGTAATGGAAATGCCGCGTGTGAAAAAAGTGCACATAATGCCGCGTTCACCGTTTTGGAGCACTGTACAGTCTTTTATCGTTACAGGTGCTAAATCTTGGCAAATAACCCCACTATCGGTATTCTCTGAGATGGTGCAATTAGCGAGAGTTGTCGATCGGAATGTATTGAACGTCCATGCCCGCTCTCCCTCAAAGACCACACCACAGCCTCGGTTTTGTGTTACTGTGCAGTCTGTTATGTGCACGTTAGTATCCGTTCCATAGACACCACCAGCACTTTGACCGCGAAAGCGCGTCGCAGTCCCTCTATTTTGGGTAATAATACAGTTTTGAATCGTCGGTGAGGCGGTGTGGCAGTAGATTCCACCGCCCAGATCGTGCACACCGTTTCTGATCGTAAATCCATCCAATACCGAAGTGTGAGTCTCTTTACTTTCAAAAGTGAACCCTCTCGTATTCGGTGTTTCTTCACAATCAATAATCGTCGCGTCGGCACCACTGCGAGACTTAACGGTAATCTGTTTGCCGCTAAAGCTGATGTTAACGTTGCCTGCCCCAGTGTAAATGCCGTCGCTCACCAAGACCGTGTCACCGTTTTCTGCGGCATCAATACCCGATTGAATTGTCGGCTGATCTGCAGGGACATGGATCATTGCTGCAAATGTTAGCGGACCCAACCAAAACCAAGCAACAACGGTCATGATATACATGCACCATCTACATATTTTTCCCATCATGTATGCCTCTTATTTCCGTTTTAGCGGCGTCCGAGATCAATTCGACGCAACGCAATATCTATGAGCAACAGACAGAGTGCCGCGATGAGAAACGGTCTCCAGAGATGAATCTGAAGCATCACTGGGTCTTCAGGGGCGCGAAATGCGTCCTCCACGGAAGCGTTGAATTTCCCGCCAGATGTTGTCGAGAGTTGGCTCAACAGTGATTCATCTGCATTGTGAACAACATATTCTTCAGGATAGGAGACTACGGTGCCTGTCACTTGGGTGTTGACGATTTCACCTGCCTGTTTTTGCATGATGTTAACGAAATAAGGTCCCACATCTTTCGTCGGGAAATCGAGTTCATAGTGTCCCGGCGCGCTCTGTGTAACAGCGAGTTGCTGCTTTTTGAGATTGGGGCCGATGAGAGAGATGTCGCTGTCCAATTCGTTCAGGAATTCCCCAGTTTCCCCAAGCGCATCAATGCCGAGGTAAGCCGTGCCTTTTTCTTTCGTAATTTCCGCTTGAAAATTGCTGAGCGTCGTTTTTCGCATCGTGTCGCGAACAAGTTGCGCCCAGAACTTACCGTATCCGGGCCACTCCAGCCAATCGGCAGCCCAGCGTGCTTTCGCATCGGAGGTGAAAGCGGCAGACTTGCCCAATCCATATTGCCAACTCGCAAGCAGCGGGTCCCCACGGTCTGAGACAAGAAAGGTTTCGGCGGTAGGTCGCGGCTGCGTGGCAACGTAACCGAGGAGGAAGGGCGCGAGTTCCAGATCAATTCCGCTCAAAACCTGGGTCGGCTTGATCTGTTGTGGTATAAAAGGTTCATCGATGATTGCAGATTTAGATGCGGTGACTGTCTCTTTCGCGAATATCTGAGGGACGTTATACGGATCTTGGGTGAAGTATTCACGACCGCCCCCCCAGTTAGCAAGGTTACCAAGCATGTTCATATCAGCACCGCTGCCGATACCAACCGTTGAGATAGTGATGTTTTCGCTGTGCATCGAATTCGCAATACCGTACCAGTCCCCCGGCGTAGAGTGTCCATCACTGAGAACGATGACATGCTTGAGTTTAGCCGTCGTCTCTGTCAGCGCGTAGTAAGCCTGTTCGAGCGCAGGGTAAAGGCTCGTGCCACCACCCGCAACAATGGAACCGATCTGGTCTGAGAGGTACTGCTTATCAGAGGCATCGTGCATCTCCGCAATCCAGAACGGGGACCCATCAAAAGCAATAACTCCAATCTTATCACGTTGTCCGAGCAGCTCTACCGATGCACGCGCCGCCTCTTTTGCCAACTCAATCTTGATACCCCCCATACTGCCTGATTTATCAATGACGAGGACGATTGCCAGAGAAGGTGTCTCCTTTTTCTTTTCTGTATCGGTACGGACAGGTAAAATCGCTTCGATTGGCGTTTTATAGTAGCCACCAAGTCCGAAACTGTTCTCGCCGCCGAGCATCATGAAGCCGCCGCCGAGGTCCTGAACATAAGTGCGGATGAGATCCATCTGTTTTTCGGTGAGACGGTTCGCAGGAACATCACTGAAAATAATGAGTTCATAATTTTGTAAGTCGGCGAGTTCATTCGGGACACCCAGCCCGTTGCGAACGTCCACGCGAATCTTAGCGTCTTCGAGGATTCTTGTCAGATAACGCGCTTGCGACTCGTTTTCGTCAATGAGGAGGACTTTCGGTTTGCCCGTAACAGAAACAATACCGAGTGCACGATTATTATCGTAGCGTGTGTCTTTCGTCGTCCGGCAGATCGCATCGTAAGTCAGGGTGCCGCTCTCCTCAGCAGTTTCAGTAAATATCACGCGATTTTCACCCGCTTCGAGCCGAGCCTCTTGTTTCGCTACCTCAAATTTGTTTTTGAAGAGACGGACTTCTGCTACGTCTTCATGGTTGTTGTGGATGATAACTTCTACATTGAACGGAGCACCTTGTTTGACTTGTGCTGGCATATCAAGCCGCTGAACCATAACTTCCGGTTCATCGCTCGGATGTATTGGCACCGTGTCGATCTGTATGCCGAAGTCTTTGCCGCGAAGTGCCGTATGAATTGCTTCACCTTGTGTTTCAACTCCATCTGTGATGAGGACAATACGTTTGTTCGCATTTGCTGGGAAGATACCCCAAGCCGTTTCAATCGCCTGCGCTATATTTGTTGTATCACCCGCATCCTCATCTGTATCCAGCCACGATTTTTTGATTTCAGCGAGTTCCAATTCCGTATCAGATTCCGCTTCACTTTCCGAGAGTACTTGAATTATTTCTGCCTTGTCTGTAAATGCGATAAGACCCGCTTCTTGGTTCCCGCCTTGTAATTTCAGTGCCTCGTTGAGATAATCCGTTGTTTTTGTCAATCCATCATCTGAGATACTATCTGAGATGTCTGCCAGAAACATAACCGCTAATTTGTCATCGGTTTTTAGGTACTGGACATCTGCAACACTCAGAATCAGCAGCAGAACAATGATAATTCGAGTAATTAGGCTAATCACGCGCTGCGTTGTTGACAGATCTACCAGGCTGCGGCGGAAACCGTAATAAAGCAGCGGTAGTAAAAGTAGAAGTAGAAGTAAGAAAGGTCGTGTAATTTCCATAGTTTTATCTCAGCAGGGTCGTAGGTTCTGTCTATTGTTTGGATTATAGTATCACAGCTTATTTCTCTATGTCAACCGTTTACATAGGCTTGCTCAGGGGCATTTAGTTTTCGGTTTTTTCGTCCAATGTTGCCCCCCCAGACCCGGTAGGTGCGGTTTGGAACCGGGGTCCCCACCCGTTACTGGGAAGGGGGCTCCCACCCGTTACTGGGAAGGGACACCGGGACTGAAAAAGAAGATTCAAAAATTCAGACAATCCAATAATTTATGTAAAACTAAATCGCCCTGTAGGCTTGCTACTCCACTTGGATGGACATAGCATCGGGACTGTTTACCTGTATCTCAATATCAAAACCTTCTTTTCGTATCCGCAGGTCAAAGTATAACAGCACTATACCGATCACCCAAATCGGAAAAATCAAGGTCTTAAGGATTAAGTCTGTACACGTCATGATCCCATAAAAAATCAGATTGCTGCTGCCAAGGTCTTCCTCCATTACTGACCATTGGATAAGTTCTTTAAAGTCTGTTCCACCCGCGGCTTTTGCTAAAATAAAGATGGAACCAAGCGAAATCTCGAAAATATAGAGAATCGCAACACTTAACAGGAGAATCAAAACGAGCAGCCCGAAGACCCGCCACCACGTCCCGCGAACTAATTCACTGCTGCGTTTGAAAGCATTTTTCACGTTAGTTTTCTCAAGCAAAAGCACTTCAAAGACGAACCCCCAACGCACCGCAAAATAGATTGAGAACGGCAAAAAGGCGAAAGGAATAAACAAGACTCGGAATGAAAATATTCCGCGCCTTACAAAAGATGATAAAAACAGCAAGGAAACGATGAACGGAATTATCAGGACTGCAGCCCATAGGAGATAGATCCCTAAAAGATACCAGAACCGGCGGAGCGTCTGCTTCAATGCGTCACTGCTTGTAATATGTCTGTCCAGAAAGATCGCAGCTGTAGCGATGATTACCCCGCCCATGCTGACCAGTACAAAAGGTATACTAACAAAGTTAGGGACAAGGTCTTTTCGATTAGAACCTTGAAGAGATCCGTCTAACAAATATGTTACGAGACTGCCCAGGAAATAGACGGTGATAATGCCCAAAAACAACAGAAAATGTTTCCGGTAGAGACTGAAGATTGTGTCCAGAATCTCACCAAACCCCATTGGTTGAAGTGGCGATGTATTGCTAATATTTGTTTGTGTTACATCGGTTGGGCTTAGCATATTTTTTCTATTTTAATCAATCCTTCTACGTTGATATAAGAACCATTCAACAACACTCAATCCTACAGCGAGGAACACCAAGTAGACCCACGGTGGATAGCGTAAGAGCGCGGCACTGCTCTGTGCTACGGATTCCTTTGTCAGGTTTTCAACTGCCGGGTCGGCACCAATGTGTGATTCTGTTGCATCGGCGAGGTTAACCGCCCATACCGTTCCGCTATTATCTTCTGTAGCATCCGATACCTCTGGGGGCGGTTGTTCTGCTTCTGACGTAGAATCCGCTGCTTCTGAGATTTTCAGATCATAGAAACCGGCGCGCTGCGTCTGCTCAAAAAGCAGCGCGTCACCTTCAACAGGAAGTTCCCACGTTTGGTCTTCAGGTCCCGTGATTTTTACAACTTTTGGGGTGCTTTCGAGTGAATCCGTTTCTGTCTTTAATGCCGGTCGCGAGATTGCGTCTATTGATTCAATCTGCTGTTTTAGGACTTCACCCGTATGGAGGTGATATTCCAGAATTTCAGAACGCTGTTGGAACCACTGGATGGTATTCGCTATAATTACCGGAAATGCGATCCGTAACGGCAGATCGGATTCCAAGATATTGATAGCAGCGAAGACAATTTTTCGGTTCGGCTTAACGTCAATGAACAGGACAGGCGACTCAAATGAACGCGCAAGTACCTGTGCCGTGGACGGTGGCGTGACCTGATACGCTGTACCGATTTGGACATTCTCCAGATGAACGTGCTGCAGAATTGGATGCGTCCGTTCCCAATCCGTAATAATCGGTGTCTCCAACGCTGCACCGATATGCCATTTCAGTTCAGAGTTAGGCGTTTCTGATGCGTCAACAGCAGGGGGATAGATGAACATATAATTTCCATCACCGAGGGAGGGTGGGCTATAACGATCAAAGATAACGACCTGATAATTTTTGCTCCCTTGCGAATTAGCACTTTCAGGCAGGACATCGGTTTCATATTCCGTTGGTGTGAGGACAGTCAACTGGATCTGTTCATCAACAGCGAGTGCTTTTTGGAGAAACGGGTTCTCTACTGTCACAAGCAAAACAGGGATAAGATCGCGTTTCGGAAGTGTGGCATAAGCAATGTTGTCTGAGGCGAGTGGGTCTTGAATATCAAGCACCGCTTTGAGTTTGCCACCTTCAAACGCAAAATTGCTAAAAATCTCAGACTTACTTTCGCCAGGGGCGAGCGTGTAAGGACGGACATCAAAGAGGTTCTCATCGAAATAGAGTTCAACGTTGAATTTTTTCTCTGCCTCTGAGGCGTTGACAACGCGCAGCAGGGTTTGGTAATCGAAAGCGTTAACGAGACTCTTTCGGACGCGAAACTTCGTAATACCAACATTGTCGTTCGCTTTTCCTATCTGTATCAAATGCCGTTTGACTTCGGGATCAGGTGCTTCGGTATCTGTGTCCTGTTCCGGTTCGCTTTTAAGCTTCGCGAGCAATGCTTCTGAAACAGACTGAAAATCGCTGAAGATAACAATTTCAGGATTAGGTTTTGTTTCGGCAATGGCATCAGCTAAATCATAAGCCGGTTCAAGGTTGGTGCTGATGTCGGTCGGTTGGATCGCGTGAATCGCTTCTCGCAGCGATTTCTGGTGATTCGTAAACGGGATGTGAATGACAGGGCGTGTATGGGAACTGATGACCGTCATTTCGTCCATGAAACGCAGACCATCTACGCTTCGCAGGGCACTCTCTTTCGCAACCTCTAACCGCGTGCGTCCCTCAGTATCTGCTTCAATCGCGTTCATGCTTGCTGACTGGTCAATAATCAAAATGAGTTGCCGAGCAGATTTCGTTATGAAAGCGAACTGCGGACGCGCGATCGAGAGCACTAAGAGGGTCAAAAATAGAAGTTGCAGCAACAGCGATAGGAGGTGCTTCAGTCGCTGGAACAGCGAGGTCGTCTGCCGTTCTCTGAAAAGTTCCTCCCAGAACATCAGTGTAGAGACCGGTTCGCGACGCCGACGAAGTCTAAGGATATATAGCGCAACAATCGGAATAGCCAACCCAAATAGCAAAAGTGAGGTGGGAGATAAGAAATTCATAAAACTGAGAACTATTAAGAGACAAAACCACCCATCCTGAAAATGCGTAAGATGAGTTCCTCGAAAGGCGATGCTGTCGTCGTCCGTACAAGGCTGATTTCACGTTGCGTGCAGTATAAGTCCATGTCGTCACAATATTTTTGGAACAGTGCTTGATACCGCTTGAGATGATTTTCGTTGATAGTGACTTGACGCAGCTGATTTGTTTCAACATCGATGAGATGGTAATCACCAAGCAGGTCAGGAGTGACTTCTTTCTGATCAATGATATGGATCACGAAGAGTTCATGCTTTTGAAATTTTAACACGTTCAGTCCGTTAGTAAATCCGCTCGGATCAAAGAGATCGGAAATTAAAACGACAAGACCACGACGTTTAGTCGTATGAACGAAGTTGTGGAAGGCTGTCTCCAAATCCGTTTCGCCGGTGCCATTGATTTGATCGAGAAACTCAAGCACGGTAAAGATTTTACCTTTGCCCCGCTCTGTCGGAAGTCGATCCGCGCCTGTGTTATTGAAGGTAGTAATGCTGATCCGATCAAGGTTGGATAGACCGATATAGGCGAGCGCAGCGGCGACGCGCTTCGCATAAATCAGTTTGGGCAGTTCGCCATAGGTCATTGACTGGCTGGCATCGACGAGGAAGTAGATGTGCAGATCTTCGCGTTCTTCATAAAGCTTTAGCAGAAGTTCATCTAAGCGTGCGAAAGCGTTCCAATCAATGTAACGGAAATCGTCGCCTGCGGTATAGTTACGGTAATCGGCGAATTCGACACTGACACCGCGGCGGGTACTTCGGCGTTCCGCCTTGATACGTCCGGCAAAAATCTTTTTGGAGACGATATAGAGATATTCAAGTTTTTTCAGGAATTCGCTGTCGAAAGCAGACTGTGTATCGTTCATCTTTTTTAACTATTGGGTTTTCGCGCCGATTTTTCCGTTGTCAAAATCGGGTTTCTGATGAATTTCAGGGATTTTGGTTATGATTAAATTTTTTAAAAAAGATGCAAGATCGCAACAACCCCTACCAGACATTAAATTTCTTCCAGCAGATGCAAAATGATGTCGTCCGGGTCAATCCCTTCTGCCTCGCCTTCAAAACTAAGGATGAGACGATGCCGCAAACTCGGTAGGGCGATGGCTTGAATATCCTCACGAGCGACGTTGTATCTGCCATCAAGAATTGCCCGAACCTTTCCGCCGAGAATCAACGCTTGCGCACCACGCGGACTCGAACCGTAACGAACATATTTTTTCGTCAGTTCTGGCGCATCTTCTGCTTCGGGGTGTGTACCCAGCACAATCCGCAAAGCGTACCGGCGGACATCTTCAGCAATGAGGATATCACGGACGATCTGTTCCAATGCATTAATCTGTGCACCATCACAGACTTTATCCACGGACGGCATTTCGCGCCGCGTTGTGCGTTCCATAACGAGGTCGAGTTCGTCGAGGCTTGGGTATTCAACCTTGAGTTTAAAGAAGAAACGGTCGAGTTGCGCTTCAGGCAAGGGGTAGGTGCCTTCCATCTCCAACGGATTTTGCGTCGCCATCACAAAGAAAGGCAATTTGAGGTCCCGCTGCTGTCCAGCAACGGTCACGGATTTTTCCTGCATCGCTTCTAATAAGGCAGACTGTGTTTTGGGGGTCGCACGATTGATTTCATCGGCGAGAATAAGATTGGCAAATACGGGACCCTGTTGAAATTCAAAGAACTTCCGTCCGTCTTCATCCTCAGCGACAACAGTCGTGCCGATGATGTCTGCCGGCATCAGATCTGGTGTGAATTGGATTCGGGCAAACTTGAGGTCTAACACCTCATGCAATGTCCGGATAAGCAAGGTTTTACCCAAGCCGGGAACACCTTCTAACAGCGCATGCCCGCCCGTCATGAGACAGATGAGAACCCCTTCGATAATTTCTTTTTGCCCGACGATTTGTTTGGATACTTCTTGTTGTATTTTTAGGAAAGTCTCGCGAAATTCTTCATATTTTTGCTCAGCGTGTTCGGACATATTGCTCCCTACCGTTTTGCAAAGAAGCCGAGTTATGGCAACTCGGCTTCTCTATAACTTCGTTCTACTCATCACTCGGTTTGATTGACTCGAAATAGCGTTTCACGTAAAACTTGTAACCCAAAGGAATTTGCTCTTCGGTCAGAGCATCCTCTGAAAGTTTCTGATACTTCGTGTACGCATCTTTGTAACTGACAGCAGATTGCTGCCCCTCGGCTGATGTCTTAGAGGTTTGAACGGTAGAACTGCCTTCGCCCTGGACACCCGTAATCTGTTCAAGGTTGAGCGTAGAGTCAAGTGATGTGAATTGACCGAGTTGCCCCTTAGAAGTGCCTTTTCCTATACTCGTACTCGGATTTTGGCTCAGCGCATTGGTTAACCCTGTATTGTTGCTTTGGCAGACACCAGCAATGCACGCCTTGCACGCTTCACATTCCGAGAGCAATTTTGCCAACTGTACGTTGCGTTTTTTCAGCAGTGAGAGATCCCGCATCTTTTTGCTTGATGCACGGAGCCGTGTTTGCGCGCCTTCGACATCGTCGTTGGCTAAACCTTCACCTGCGCCGGACAACTCTGTACCGAGTCCATCAAGGTCGGTGCCTTGTAGGCTCTTGCCACCCCGTTTCAACTCGTCAGAAATATTTTGGCGTTTCTCCTTCTCAAATTCCGGGAGTTTTTTCGTCACTTGATCAAGTTTCGCCGCTGCCTGTTGATAATCACCGCGTTTCAGCTGCTGTCCGAATTCACCCAAATATGGGTTACCGATGAACTGTTGCCCTAACCCACTCATCAGCGATTCCTGCTGCGCCATTTTTGGGGGGTTAACTTTCGTCTTCAATAGTGCACTCAACTCCGTCATTCGAGCGAGTGCTTCCTTGGGCGTAATCTGCGGTTTCTTCAGTTCAAGGGCTCTTTTCTCAATCTCTTTCAGGAGCTCTTCGAGCTCTTCATCTTCATTCTGTTCGGCTTCCTCTTTTGCCGCTTCTATCTCTTTCAGCAGTGTGTCTGCCTCTGCTGCGATCTGCGGCGAGAAATCAATCTCTGTTGAGGTGGCGGACGGTGCGAAAAATTCGACAAACGAAAAACCGACGAGAAATATGGCGACGAGCGCAATAAATTTGGTCTCGCGGGGGACAGCATAGCGCGCGACCTGATTCACCGGAACCGCTTGTAGCCTTTGGGTTGTATCCTGAAGTTGAAGAGCCGTCAAGGTTTCGCCGGTTTGCTGTTGAATCTGTTCCAAACCACTTATAACGCGGTCTTTGAGGGACGCGTCTGTGTCAATAGTTCGTGCTGCCTCTTGGAGACTCACAGGGCGCAGGAGACGGAATACTAAGGCAGCGGCGGCGATGCCGAGTGCCACCCAGAGGAAAACCAGGGGCGGGATATTAAAGGATGTGACGCTGTCAGCGATGACGAACGGGACGCACACCAAAAAACCGTAGAAGAGGAATGTCGCTAACGTTTGGAAGTATCGTTGGATGTTCAGGCGCTGTCGGACGCGCTGGATCTTTTCAAGAATCAATTTTTCTTCCATGAAATCTGCTCCTTTTGTAAAAGTATCCGAATTGCCATTTCAATATTCAATAGTTACTGTCTACTTACCATCAATTATAACAAAGGCTTTGCACAATGTCAAGACATTTTTGTAGAAAGGCTCTCTGATAAAACTAAAATGTTTATGGTGTTACTTATAGTGACGCACTTTAAGGCTAAAAAGGGTGCATTATTTTCCTATGTCTATAATTTTCAAATCGTCAAACGGCTTGCCATCCGTGTCAGTAATCCGCAGGTAGAACCCCCAACTCGATGTCTCATTGCACACTTTGACGAGGATACTGTTTTTGCCGGACCTGAGCGTTACTGGGATAGTGCGCCGATCCATGACCGCGCCACGGTTCCGCCTACGATGCGCATACATCTTTTTCTCGTTAAGCCACACTTTGCCTTGGTCATCACTATCAAAGCGGAGTTGTGCCTTCCGCTCGGCAGGTGAAGTAATAGTTACCCACGCATACGCGGTGCGCCAATTGACATCCTTGCCGAAATCGACAAAGCCATCAAGCATCCGATCGTTCAGTTTTTGCCAACTCACCTCTCCATCTGCCCCGTCGTATTTTGCGGTTGTGTCAACTTGCACCGCATCTTCAGGGATGTAAACTGTGTTGTAGCCGACACCCTCTGTATTGTCAAACGGACCGAGGGTTAACCACGCGCTTTCAGCAATGAAACCGGCTTTGTTGATATAGGGCGCTGCCTTTTCTCTTAAACCGTGTTCTAAACAAAATTTAGCTAACGCAAGAAGGTTTTCAGACCGACTGATCAGTTTATCAGGCAAGGCATCTAACAGTTTATCCACTATTTCAACGTAGGGCTTTTTGTCCGCCGCACGTTTGCTCATTTCAGAGATACGCGACAGTAAAAGATCCTCGATATATACGAAGGTTCTTCCAGACTGATTTATCAGGTCTAAACTGCGCTTGAACTCTCGCAGTGCTGCTTCATACTGTCCGTTAGCAAGATATGCATGCCCCAACGTCAAAACGTAAGTCCAATCCGTTTGGCTTCCTGTGGCTGTTTTCGCGAATGCTAACGCCGTTTCCGGCATAATATTTTCCTTGAGAAGCTTTTCAGCGAGTTGCTGATATTCCGAAGCGTGTTGGTTCTGGTTTACCGCTTTCTGGCGAATTTCTAACCATTTCATATAGGCAGGCGCAGCCTTTTCGGTATTCCCCGCTTCTCTGTAAGCGTCCCCCAACATTTTATACAGGACAGCACTCTTCTCCGTTTTCGCGCTCAGCTCTTCAAGGACAGCGATGCGTTTATCAAAGTGCGCTTCACCACTGTAGAGTTTCGAGATAGCGGTAACCGCTGCATCGTGTTCTGCGGGCGTGAGAGGCGCATCTAATGCACGACGGTACACCGCCTCTGCCTTTGATAAGTCTGCCTGTTTCTTATGGGTATCTGCCAATTGGCTATACGACATATAAACGGTCGGTTCGAGAATGATCGCTTTTTCGTATGCGGCGGCAGCTTTCGTCAGTCGATCGGGTTTATCCTGTTGACGGATTTTTCGGTAAAGGTCGCCGATTACTTTGTACCATTCGGCGTTTTTAGGTTGCAGTTCGCTGAGTTTCTCGTATTGTGCTATCCCTTCTTCAACCTTGCCGCTGGATACATAATCTTTAGCAAGCGCGAGGCGAGTATCGATGTCATCCGGATTTTCTTCGAGTTTCTTCAGTTGTTTAGGAATCCGCGTTTCGTAGAGGTTACCCTCACGGTGTATCTCCTTTATCGCTTTTTCTGCCGCTTGTTTCCTATGGCTATCTCTGCTAACATTTGCTATCTGCTGATATGCCTTGATAGCTGCCTCGTACTGTTCTGTGGCGCGGTAACTTTTCCCAAGCATTTCGTATAAGTATTCTTGTTCCCAATTAATGCCACCCCGTGACCTGCTTCCACTTATCACCACAGCATCTTTAAAGAACGTGATCGCCGGTGTATACATTTCACCCTCAAAACAGATAGAACCGAGTGACATAAGAAGCCACAGATCCTGTTTTTTGGAGTTTGATGAAAGCGCGGTTTCACCTTGATTCAAAAGATCGTTTGCCAATTCGGGCTGCCCGCTTTTAGTCCAGGCAGCGGCAGCGTAATAAAAACCGCGAATATTACTCGGCTGCGCTTTGCAGAGTGCTTGATATGCCTCAGCCGCCTCCGCGTGCTTATCTTCGTTTCGATAAATCTCGGCGATCATTTCAAGGGCAGCGGGATTATTCGCATTCTCCTCAAGTTTCTTTTCAAAAAGTGCTTTTAATTCCGCCAGTGTCCTGTGACTTCTAAAGGCTTTAATCAGGCTGTCACGCTCTCTATCTCCACTGAACATAACGATAAAACCGGAGGAGCCATGCGTCATTGACCTGGAGTTTGAATCGGATTGAGACGCGGATTCATAGAGTTCTATCGCTAAATCGTTCTCACCGATCTGGACGTATTCTTGCATCAGTTCAATAGCGATACGATTTCGCTCGTGATTTTGGGTGGTCATGTTGAGTGCCTGTTTGTAGGCACTGATCGCTTTTTCTGATTCACCCTTATTCCGATAATGTCGCGCAAGTTCTGCTTGCATAGTAAACGTAAGCGTATCGTTCTTTTCCGCTTCCTTTAGTACCTCCTCCAACGTGCCTTGACGACGATAGAGATGCATCAGCTGCCGCTCGGCATTCTCACGTTCCCAATCTCTGGTCGTCATTTCAAGTGCCTTCTTATAGGCAGCGACGGCTTCGTCCAGTTTACCTTGATTGGAATAGTTGCGTGCCTGCTCCATTTGCATCTCAAATGTGAGTCCACCTTGCGCTTCCGCCTCCTTTAGCATCTCCTCAAGTTTCCCTTGGCGGCGATAAAGATTTATCAATTGCCGTTCAATGTTTTGCCGTTCTCCGTCATGTGCTGCGTATTGAAGGGCTTCTTGGAATGCTTTTTCGGCAGCATCAAGATCGTTTTTACGAAGATAAAGCTGCCCCAGCTCCTGGTAAACCCGTCCATCCCCTGGGGTGAGTTCAATCGCTTTTTGATAATGCGTGATGGCAGCGTCAACCTCACCATCAGCAGCGTAGAGTTTCGCGAGGCGTGAGTAGTGGACACCAACCTTTGCCTCGTCGTCAATATATTTCTGCGCAAGTTCAATAGCGTCCCCGATTCTTCCCGCCTTCTGGTAAGCGTCGATAAACCCATCCTGATACCTTGTGTTTTCCGGGTCGACTTCAAGCAGAGCTTTCCAAACATCAATCGCCTTATCATGCTGATTTTGGCGTGAATAGAGCGTCGCAAGTTGCGATCTGGATTCAAGATCTTCCGGCATGACTTTCGCAATCTGCTCATAAATTTCTACAGCTTTCTCGATTTGGTTGCGCCGCATGTATTGTTGCGCCATTGACCGCTGCATGCCAATGTTTGACACTTCTATTTTGCCGCTTGATTCCGGTGTCTCTGTTAATCCGTCGCGTCTCTGTTGAATTGTCATCAACTGTTCTTGTGCCCGTTCAAGGTAGTACTGTTGCACCGATGGATCGTTGATCACCTCGGTCAACAGCACTTCTGCATCGTCCCACATTTCGTGTTCTACATACTTCCGCGCAATGTTTTCTTTTTCCCAGTAACGAGAGCCACCGCGCCGCATCAGTTGAAGTGTACCCATTTTACGGAGAGCGTTTCGCGATGCCTCTTTCTCACCTTTTTGAGCATACGCACTACCGAGCTTCTCGTAAAGCCCCGGAAGTTGATACGCCTCCTGGGGATCAACGTTCTGCGTCGCTGCTTCAAGCATACGGATTTCACGTTCGCGATCAGATTTACCACGGTAAGTATCCGCTAACGTATTCAACCATCGTAATCTCATCCTTGGGGGTGCGTCTTCAAGTAGCCTCTTAACAAGCGGGTCTGCCCCTTCGATATCGTCCGTCACAATCTTTAGGGTCGCAACGAAATAGCACAACGGTGGACTAATTTTATCTTCGGGAAGTCTGGCCTCATACTCTTTTAGTAAGGTTTTTATTTCATCTAACGTTTCATCGAATTCTGCCATTTTCAAGACGACTTGTACCTGTATTTCTGGGTTCTTGGTTCGCAGTTTATCGCGTAAGAGTTGAATCGCCTTATCGCGCTTACCTGATGCAACGTAGGCAGACACTAATTGTTGATACGCTCTTTCCCAGTTTATCTCAACCATCTTTTCATAAATTTCAACCGCTGCTTTGGCATTGTTATTTCGGGTACACTCCTCTGCCGCCATGCGCGCAAAATCGTAGCTCCTGCCATATCGGGGACCTGTTTCAAGCATCTCCTTCACGGTTGAAATCAATGTATTAACCTCTCCGGCTTTGAGGAAGGTTCTTATGACTTCCCAATAGTTGGGAGGCAGGGCATTTACGTTTTCCTTAAGGAGAATCACATATTGGGTAACAGCATTTTTCGCGCGACCACTCCGCTGCAACATCTCAGCGTACCGCTGGCGAGTCATACTGTCCGTGGGACGCAGGATAAGGGCTGCATCATAAGCGTCTGATGCCTTTTGGATCTGGTTCTGACTTTCGTAAAGCGACGCTAATCTGATATGCCCTTGGAATGACTTTGGATTTCTTTCTATTGCTTCAACTAACTTGGATTCGCGGTCCCTCGTGCCTGACGCGCGACCCGCCAGACGGACTGCCTGCTGCATATTCCGAGAATGGAACAGCTGCCCGTGCTGCCCGCGTTGGTTGGCGAACCGCAAGGCGCGTGTTGCGAGCCGGGCGGCATCCTGTCCACGTCCCAATGTGCTTAGATGCTGACTTAATTGCACAAGCAAATTCGGATCGCGCTCCCGCATCGCCAAAGTTGTCGCCCTCTGAGCAACAGCAATCGCATATTGTGTAAGACCTGTCTGTTGGAGTTTTTGTGAAAACTGATACAGTTCTCGCACGCCACTGGGTGAATTTAGAATCTTGGTTACCAACTCACGGACACTGACAGTATCGCCTGTATGCACCACAAGTTGTAGGGTTAGGTCGTAATACTGACGCCGGTTCCTCGCGTCTGCTTCAGTGAGTTCTTTGAGGAGTGCTAACGCCGTTTTAATCTCTCCGGTCTGGATAGAAACAAAAACGGTGTTGAGTTTAAGCGTCAGATCGTTTGGAAATTCCAGTTGTAACGTTGAGAGTATCTCCTGCGCTTCTTCCCGTCTGCCTTCCCACCAGTAACAATAACTCATCGCCAGAAGCGGATAGATACGATCTCGCCCTTGTGTTGTATCCAACTGCGCCTTAAATGTCGCGTACAACGCCTCTTGTTGATCGTTCATCCATAACTGGTTGAAAAACTGTTGCAGATACTCCAACCGGTTTTGATTATAGTAGAGGGTGGGCGATGGGTAGCCTGATTGAATCGGGGTATAGCCGCCGTAGGTGTAAGAGGAAGCACTCAGTGCAACGACGCGCCGCGCCCCTGTCGTACGCGGCTTGTTACGCTCAGAGAACTTCCAATAGAGCGCAACCGCTTTGTCGATTTGCCCTTCACGGAGGTAAATGGTCGTGAGCTGCTCATAGAAACGCTGCTGCTGAGTGAGCTGCCCTGTCGTTGATATTGGAAATTGAGAGATAACTTTTTCTGCCGCGTCGGTCTTTCTCATCTGCATGAGTATATTAGCGAGTCTCGTATTATTACTAAGGTTCAGCACGTTTACATCTTTAAGTTCATCCAGCAGCTTTTCCGCATCTTTCGCTTTTCCGCTGTAAAAAAGTCTATTTGCATATTCTATGGTATACCAATGCCGTGCTTCTGGTGTCAAGCCCGACATTTCGTCAAACTGTTTTTTCAAAATATCATAATCGAGCTGCTGCTGCCTATTAAGCCGATCCAACTGCATGACTTGATATGCCGAATTGTTCGGAGATATTGCGATCAGTTTTTCAGTAATTTCTGCTGTCTTCTCCAAATTATTCGTCAATGTGTAGAGTGCGCCAAGCAGTTCAAGCGTCTGCGTATCCTTCGGATTTGCCGCTGCGTTTGTCTCAAACTGTTCGACCAGTTCACTGAGTTGGTTGTCCTCTTCCATGATTGTCTTCAACCGCGCGAGCGCGCCGGCTTGTGCCTCGTCAAAAGTGTTTGGCTGCCATACCTGAGCGGTCCTAACACCATACGGTTGTCTCTGAATGTTTTGACTAATATTGCGCGCAAGATTAAGTT
The DNA here is from genome assembly GCA_009843785.1 of Candidatus Poribacteria bacterium. GTDB lineage: Bacteria > Poribacteria > WGA-4E > WGA-4E > WGA-3G > WGA-3G. Next base: position 31,021 of record VYCT01000025.1, read on the forward strand.
TGTTCATCCCATAGTTCAACGGTGCTTGGCTCGTCATGATACTGGCACTTGAGTCGGTAGACGGTTTCGGCATCTGTAGGATTCGCTGGAAGATCGGTTTCGCACGCGCGAATTCATTCATCTCAACCAGCATTGACCCGATTTGATATAAAACAATGTGCGATTTTGGACCCGTCGCCTTTTCTGCGGCGCGATCCAGCGAAAATAGTGCCTCTTCTACCAGACCGTGTTCGATGAGGAGTGTCGCAAGTTTTATCTCTGCTTCCAGTGGCTTATTTTTCGCATGTAACACTTTTGACCATGCCTGAATCGCCTCTTGTTGACGACCCATATCAAACAATAACTCGCCCAGCTTTTGCTGTTGAGCAGGCCCTGGGTGTGCCTTGACAAGGCGTTGTTGATAAGTCAGAGCATCCGCTATATCGCCAAGGTCAAAGTTAACCTTGACCAATCTCTCCAATAGTTCTGGATGTTCGCGATCCCTATCTAATGCGCGTGCCAGTTGGAAGCGCGCACTTGGTAAATCTCCCTCTACTCGATAAAGTTCAGCGAGGGCTAAAACGGGTCCAATGCTTGATGTGTTGGATTTTGATAGCTGCTTGAGTTTTTCTTCAAACTCTCCATGCCGTCCTGAGTCGTAATAGACTTCAGAGAGTGGTTTCAGAAAGGCGAGTTTATCACCTAAGTTATCGCTTAACTCCCAGCACCGCCAATATTGTGAAATCGCTTCTTGAAGGCGACCTGAAACTTTGTAAGTGTCTGCTAATTCCGAGCGAATGTCTATCGCTTCCGGACGCAGACGCAGCGCATCTTTGAGGCTATCAATCGCGGCTTCGTAATCCTCTGCCTGCTTGGCGATTTCCGCGAACATCTGATGGCCTTCCGGGTTGCGCGGACTATGCGCGACGATCTGTTTAGCAGCTGTTTTCGCGGCTTCTAAATCCATCGCGTTTAGATGGAGACGTGCGATGTGCGTGTAGTATTCTCGCGCATTCGTACTGTCAATATCTACTAAACCCGTGTAGATCGCATTCGCATCATCACGCTTACCTTGTTTGACATAAATCTCCGCGAGCCATCGGTTCACAGTTACATCGTCAGGACGGAGTGCTTTCGCTTTCAAAAGCACTTCAAGGGCATAGGTGATATTCTCCAACTTCAAATACATCTTCGTGAGTCTTTTATGCTTCGCGAAGATGTCGGCATCAGAGATGCCCGGTTTCTCAAGTGCCACCTCCATCATCTCAATGTGATCTACAAGTGTCCCTTGCCGCCGATAGAGTTCGATGCGTTGGTCGTCCATCTGTTCAGCGAAAAACTCGTTCGGTGCGAGTTTTATGGCTTTCGTGTATTCTGTTATTGCTGCGTCGTACGCCTTGTTCTGCATGAGGCGTTTCGCCAATGCCTCGCGATAACGATATGCCTCCGGCATCAGCTCCACCGCTTTACGACTCGCAGTGAGTGCTTCAGTGCCGAAGTCTTTCGTATCCAGCAGCTGCGCCAAGCGATCGTAATTCTCAGCAATCCCTTTTTCACCAGCAACTATCTGATTCCATGTTTCAATCGCCTGCTCGCGACTGCCTTGGCGGATGTAAAACTCACCGAAATATTCAATATAATCCAGATTATCGGGTGCCAGTGAAATCGCCTTTTGATATGAAGCAACGGCATCCTCTGTCCATTCATGCCCGGTGTAAATTTCGGCAAGAATGAGATATGTGCTTGCATTTTCTGGATCGCTGTCAATCATTCGTTGATAAGCTGATTTCGCTTTGCCTTCGTCCTGAAGTTCCAAGTATAACTTGCCGAGTTCGCGGTAGATACCAAAATCGTCAGGTTGTTGTTCGCTGAGTACTTCGTATGCCGCCGCAGCGTCCTCCAATTTCTCGGCACTGCGGAGCGCAGCAATCAAGTTTAGCCGTAGTTCGGCATCCGTCGGAGCCAGTTCTAATCCCTTTTGATATGCTGTAATTCCTTCATCAAGCTGCTGGTTCTCAATATATGCAGAAGCCTGCAAACCGATAAGTTCCGGATCATTCGGGACTGCCTCAAGTTTGCCTTGATAGTACGCGATTAAGCCCTTCCAATCTGCATCGGCGGCATAAATTCCAATGATACGGTGTTGCAGGTCCTTTCGGAGCCAATTACCCGGAGCCGTTAACGCCAATGCAGCATCGTAGCGCGCTCGCGCTGCCTCGTAATCCCCTGTGTCTTCGTGAATCTTGCCAATCTCTCGCAGACTGAGACAGACGCGATACGGGTCATCTTTTTTTATCTCGGTGATTGCTTCATGCTGTGCGATGGCTTGTGGGTACAGTTCCTGCTCCCGGAAGAGGTCGGCGAGTTCAATACGGGCAAAAATGTTCTGCGGATCCAATTCGGCGATTTTCGTCCATGTTGTGATCGCGGCATCCACCCGATCCTGATGAAAATAGGCGCGACCAAGTGTTTTATAAATCGCGGTCCGATCATCAGGTGTCGCAGCTACCGTTTGCTCTGACAATGCTGCTGCTTTCGTCAGTGCGTTGATGGCTTGCTCATATTGACGTTTTGTTGTATAGATGTGTCCGAGTGCGAAATGCGGATAGTAATCGTTTGGAGAGAGCGTAACAGCGCGTTGATATGCTTTAATGGCTTCCGTATCTTTTCCAAGGCGTTTGTGGATATGTCCCAAGATAAGTTGGAGGTTTGGCGCGTCAGGTTTCGCTGCGGCTTCTGCCTGATAATCGACGACCATCGCATCTAAACCGGCACCTTCAAGGTAAAACTGGTAGAGTCGATCAAATGTGCTTCCCTCTTTCGGTTTACGATTCAGCATCTGCTTATAACGCTCAATAATTTGTGCCTCGTCTGTTTCATTTTGTGCGACGGTGATGGTTGTGAGACACAAGGTGTAGGCTATAAGGGACACTATGAACACACTAATTACGCATTTTTCTCGTTTGGACATGAAGGTACCTCCTTAAGGCGATAGGCAGCATTGAAAAAAGTTAGGTTTCCGATGGTTTTCTGTTGCTTTCCAAAAACGGTTTTAAATGTTTGTCGGTTTACTTATAGTGAACGTGAGTTTGATAAATAATTGACTAATTTTAGGGCTAACGCAAACTTTCCACTGAAAGGCGTGCGTTGATATATGTTACAGATTGATTTATAGCCCATCTTACTCTAATTATAGAGATGAAATCGGAAAAGTTAAGGGTAAAAGTCATATTTTTCCGAATTTCACGAAAAATACGTGCTGTGATTGTCCAATGAGCGGTTCTGGACCAGAAAATATTTGATGAGCGCGCTATTCAACAGTAGGCTTGCGTTGCGTAGTTTTCCGCTTTGAAACCACTCGGTTCTTCAGTTCCAAAAAAGCACGCCGTCGTTTAATCTTCTTTAGTTGTTGCTCTGCTTGTCTCCGAGTCCACGGTCGTACTGAAAAATCGTTAAGAAGGTCGGTCCACAAGGCTTCGGCATCTGCTAACATGTCGTGTTGAGCATATATCTTGGCAACTTCCTCTTTCTCCAGGTAGCGTACACTGCGTTGCGAAAGGCGGAGTGCCCCCATCTTGAGAAGGGTGTTCTGTGCCTTCTCTTTCTCGCCTTTGTGGGCGTATGCCATAGCAAGTTTCCGATAAGTCTCCGAAAGTCTGCTGGAAGTCTTCGGATCAACACTCTCAACAGCAGATTCGAGTAGGCGGAGTTCCCATTCCCGGTCGCCTGCGACTCGGTATGCTTCCGCGAGTCTGTTCATCCACGATAGTCGCCGTGCGGCAGGTAAGACTTTAAGAAGTCGATTAATTAGCGGTTTCGCTTCTTCAAAGTTATTTGCTGCAACCTTCATTGAAGCAACGAGATACAGCAGTGCTGGATCCGCTGGCTTCTCAGCAAGTTTTGTTGCATATTCTGCTGTCAAGTCTTCTAATTCACTGGAACCCCAATAAAGTTCGGTGAGTTTTAATACAGTCTCCACTTGTGACGCAGTGCTCCCAGTCGCTAACCTGCCGCGCAAAAGTTGGATTGCCTTCTCACGTTCTCCAGCGGCAACATAGGCAGATGCAAGGTCTTGATACGTGTGGGTCCGGTTTGGATAAACTTCAATAAACTTCTCGTAAATTTCGACTGCCGCTTCAGGGTTGTCCCCTCTGACACACGCCCGTGCTACGCTACGCGCGAATTGTTGCCCGAAATTTTGTCCCACAGATGGCACAATCATCTCCTTCGCGAGTGAAACGAGTTCATCAATTTTTTCCGCTTGGATGAAGGTTCCTATTATCTCCACATACTCCAAATAGTTGTGGGCAAGGACATTTGGGTTTTCCTTGAAAAGCACCATATACTGGTCAACAGCATCTTTTGCTTGTCCAGTCCTCTGTAACATCTGGGCGTAGCGGTATCAGGTTATGCCATCCTTGGGACTCAGAGTCAGTAATGCCTTAAATGCCTCCGATGCTTTTTTAGGTTGTTCAGTGCTTTCGTAGAAAATTGCCAACCTGCGATGCGCTTGGTGTGATTCTGGATTCTTTTGCACGGCTGCCACAAGTTTTTGCTCGCGGTCGGGGGCATCTGTGGCGCGGCTCACTAACCGCGTCGCGCTCCGAAAATTCCAAGAATAGAGCGTCTGTCCGTACCGGTCGCGTTGACCGGCGAGATGCAATGCTCGTTCTGCTATGTTTTCGGCATCCTGTTCTTGCCCAAGTCGCTCTAAATGTTGGCTCAAGTCCATTAGAAAATTCGGGTCGCGCTCACCCATCGCCAAGTCCGCCGTTTTCTTAGCAACAGCAACAGCCTGCTGTTTAAAGCCGGCATCATGGAGTTTTTCGGAAAACTGGTGAAGCTCTCGAACCCCGCTCGGCGAGTTCAAAAGTTTTGCTACCAAGTCACGAACGCTGCTACTGTTATCTGTGTGCATAGCAACTTGTAGCATCAGGTCATAATATTGACGACGGTTCCTCGGTTCTACTTCAATGAGTTCTTCAAGCAGTGCCAGTGCTGTTTCGTGTTGCCCAGTTTGCATGGAGGCAAAGACAGTGTTAACTTTGAGTGTAAGGTCGTCCGAGAATTCTTTTTGCAACGCGGAGAGAACCTCTTGTGCTTTGTCACGTTGACCATTCCACCAATAACAGTAACTCAATGCTAAACCGGGATAGATACGCCCCCTGCCTTCTGTAGAATTGAACTCAGCCTGTAATTTGACGTACAGGGTTTCTTGCTGATTTTTCAACAACAAGCGATTGAAAATCTGCTGCAAATACTGCAGCCGATCTTGGTTGTAATATGTCGTTGGCGAGGGATAGGTTACCTGCATCGAGGTATAACCGGTGTAGGAAGGCGTAGAATATGCAAGTTTTGCGACGCGTTGGGGAGTTGTGGTGTTCGGTTTAGTGTGTTCCAAAAAGTTCCAAAAGAACTCAGTCGCTTTCTCAATGTTCCCCTGACGAAGGTAAGCCTCCGCCAAGGTTTGATAGACCCTAACATACTGTCGGTGTTGTTGTCCGAGAGAAGGTGCTCTGATCGTTGGTGCTCGGGAAGAGGCCGCTGAAGCAATCGGAATCGGAAATTCGGCAATAACTTTCTCCGCTGCGTCCATCTTGTCCATCAAAACAAGGACATCGACCAGCATAACGCCGGTACTGAGATCGGGGACTTGGACACCTTTAAGTTCGGCCAACAGTTTTTCGGCATCTGCTTTTTCGCCACGACGATAGAGCTTCTCAGTGTATTGTATGATATACTGATGCCGTGCTTCAGGGGTCAACTCGGTCACTTCATCCAGATGTTTTTTGAATGTTTCATAATTGAGGTTGTCCTGCATGACTTGGTGCAACCGGACGGTTTGATAGACTGGATCATTCGGCGAAGTGGCAAGCAGCTGATCAGTAATTTTTCTTGTTTTGTCAGTGTTATCGGTCAGTGTGTAGAATTGTGCTAACAGTTCGAGCGTCTGAATATCCTGCGGGTTCGCGTTAACCTTCGCCTCAAATTGGCTAATCAGTCTATTCAGTGTTCCCTTCTGTTGCGCGATTGCCGTCAATTGGACGAGTGCCCCGGCTTGTGCCTCTTCAAAACTTGTAGGTACCCATCGCAGTCTATTTCTTCCACTAAATGGTGGTCTGAGAATCTGATTGACCAGACTTCGCGCGCGGTAGAATTTTTTCGTATTAAGACTGGAGGGTACTGATGTTGCGTAATTTGGACTTATCGTTATGTCCTTTGTCATATTTCTGGGCGGAGTGGGCATCTCCAAGATTTGTTGGAAATAGAGTTGCGCGCGTTCTAATTCGTTCATTTCAACCAACGCTGCACCAAGTTGATAGATAGTTGTGGCATCCTGTGCATTCTCGGCTGCGCGCGCCAGCGTAAAAAGGGCTTCATCCAGTAATCCGTGGCGGATGAGCAAGGTTGAGAGTTTGAGATCTGCTTCAAGCGTCTGATTTTTTGTGTGTAGCAGTTTTGTCCACGCCTGGATTGCCTCTTGCTCACGGCCGGCATCGAATAACAACTCGCCGAGTTTTTGTTGATGACGAGGGTCTGGCTGGACCTTGACGAGTTTCTGTTGGTAGGCGAGCGCGTCCTTATTATCACCAAGGGCGAGGTTGATTTTTACCAGTTGTGCCAGCAATTCGGGATTTTCGCGCTCCCGATCTAATGCTTGCGCCAATTGGAAACGCGCACTGGGTAAGTCACCCTCCATCTGATAGACCTCTGCTAATGCCAAGACAGCTGCTATACTGGACGTATTCACTTTTGACAACTGCTTCAATTTTTCTTCAAACGCATTGCGCTGGCCCAAGTCATAATATATCTCAGCAAGAGGCTTGACAAAAGCGAGTTTATTGCTCACATTTTTGCTCAATTCCCAACACCGCCAGTACTGTGTGAGTGCTTGTTGAGGTTTGCCTGAAAGTTTGTAAATCGCTGCAAGTTCCACGCGAATGTCGGTTGCATCAGGGCGCAGGCGAATCGCATCCTTGAGATTGTTGATAGCATTATCGTAATTTCCAGATTGTTTTGCGATTTCTGCAAGCAGCTGATATCCTTCCGGGTTACGCGGGTTATGTGCGATTACCTGCTTTGCTGCAGTTTTCGCGGCTTCTAAATCCATCGCGTTTAGATGGATGCGCGCGATGTGCGTATAGTATTCCCGGGCATTCGCACTGTCAATATTTGTTAGATGGGTGTAGATCGCATTCGCATCATCGCGTCTACCTTGCTTAACGTAGATCTCCGCGAGCCATCGGTTCACGGTGACATCGTCAGGACGGAGTGCTTTCGCTTTCAAAAGCACTTCAAGCGCGTAAGTAGTGTTCTCCAACTTCAGATACATCTTGGTAAGTCTTTTATGCTTCGCGAAGATGTCGGTATCAGGGATGCCCGGTTTCTCAAGTGCCACCTCCATCGCCTCAATGTGATCTACGAGTGTCCCTTGCCGCCGGTAGATTTCAATCCGCTGGTTATCCATCTCCTCAGCGAAAAACGCGTTCGGTGCAAGTTTTTCGGCTTCCGTGTATTCGGCGAGTGCTGCAGCGTAGTCTTTGTTTACCATGAGCCGCTTCGCTAAGGTTTCACGGTAACGATAGACATCAGGCATCAATTCAACTGTCTTTTGACTCGCGGCTATTGCTTCGGCGTGAAAATTCTTTGTGTCGAGCAGTTGGGCCAACCGATCATAATTCTCAGAAACGGCTTTGTCCGGAGCGACCATCTGATTCCATGTCTCAAGTGCCTTTTCACGATTGCCTTGGCGGAAGTAGAATTCGCCGAAATACTCAATATAGTCGAGATTGCTCGGCGCAAGCACAATCGCTTTTTGATATGCCGCAGCGGCATCTTCCATCCATTCATTGCTGGCGTAGATTTCGGCGAGGATGAGGTGTGTCCCTGCATTCTCCGGGTCGCGGTCAATCATCCGTTGATACGTTGCCCGTGCTTTGTCTTCGTCTTCCAGATGTAGGTACAATTCACCAAGTTCGCGATAGATGCCGAAATCGTCAGGGTTTTGTTCGCTCAAAGATTCATAAGCCGCCGCAGCGTCTTCATATCTTTCAGCATTCCGAAATGCTGCGATGAGATTCAAGCGCAAGTTCGCATCGGTTGGGGCAAGTTCCACCGCCTTTTGATATGTTGCGAGGCCTTCTTCGGGCTGCTGATTCTCAATATACGCGGCAGCGAGCAAACCGAGGACCTCTGGTTCGTTCGCGGTTGCTTCAAGTTTCTTTTGGTAGTATTCAATTAAGCCTTCCCAGTCCCCATCCGCAGCGTAAATCCCGATAATACGATGTTGGAGGTCTTTACGGAGCCAGTTGCCCGGTGCTGTCAACGCCAGTGCTGTATCGTAACTCCCAATAGCAGCCGCGTAGTTGCCGTTCGCCTCGTGGATATTCCCAATTTCGCGACGACTTAGACACACGCGGTACGGATCGTCGCCTTTGAACCGAATGATTGCCGCGTGCTGTGCGATTGCCTGTTCGTAGAGTTCCTGCTCGCGGAGTAAATCCGCAAGTTCAATCCGTGTAAAGATATTCTCTGGGTCGAGTTCCGCGATCTTCGTCCATGCTGAGATTGCTTCATCAACCCGGTCTCGCCGGAAATATGCGCTGCCAAGGGCTTTGTAGATCGCAGTAAGGTCTTCGAGCGTACCGGTTTGCGTCTCCTCAGCGATTTTTGCCGCTTGGTTCAATGATCCAATCGCGTTTTCATGTTGAAGCAATATCGCGTGCGCCTGTCCGAGCGCAAAATGTGGGTAGTAATTGTTCGGTGCAAGTTCAGCTGCGCGTTGATAGGCTTTGACAGCCTCAGCGTCTTTTCCAAGGCGTTTGTAGATATGTCCTAAGATCAGTTGCGGGTTCGGGTTATCCGGTTTTGCTTGCACTTCTGCCTGATAATCGGCGACCATCGCTTCTAAACCGGCACCTTCAAGATAAAACTGGTAGAGCCGGTCAAACGTGTTTCCCTCTTTCGGCTTACGGCTCAGCATGAGTTTATAGCGTTCAATGATTTTTGCATCGTTCGCTTCATCTTGCGCAAGAAGCAGTGGTGAAAGGGAGAGGGTGAAGAGGATCAGACACAGAAGGAACGCGACAACATGAGATTTTCCTCGTCCAATCATAAAGGATACCTCCTTGAAAAAACGCGCAGCATTATTCGGAAAACTTAAATCTCAGTACGCGGAACTATCTACTCCCGCACAACAACTTGTAGTGGTGAGAAGGGAATTTGTGTGAGTTATATTAACAAATTTCGTTTTTGGTAGGGAATATCAATATATCTATCATACTACAGTGTAACACAATTTAAATTATTGCGCAAGTCCTATTTCTTCTAACTGACTAATCTTCAAATCGTCAAACGGCTTTCCGTCAGTATCAGTAATGCGCAGGTAGAATCCCCAGCCGCCTACTTCCTCACATACTTTGACGAGGATACTGTTTTTCCCCGGTTTGAGTGTCACTGGAATCGTATAATTATCAATGACTGCAGAAAAGGCTTTGGTATGGGTAAATACCTGTTCCCCATTAAGCCATATTTTCCCTTGATCGTCACTATCAAATTTAAGTAGGATTTCCCGTTCATCAGGTGAAGTAACGGTTGCAAACGCATAGGCGACACCCCAATCAATGTTGTCTCCGAGACTGATATAGCCGTTGAGGATATTGTCTTCGCTTTTTTGCCAATGTATTTGTCCATCTATACCATCATATTTTTCGGTTAGCTCAATCTGTGTTGCGTCTTCAGGAATGTAGGCGGTATTGTAACCGATACCCTGTGCATTGTCAAATGGGGTGAGCACTAACCATGCATCCTCAATGATGAAGCCGGTTTTTTGAATATGTGATTCTGCCTTCTCAGACATATCGTTGTCGCGATAGAACCCCGCCAATAGAAGGTGAATATTTAATTGAACGCTCAGTTTGTCAGGTATAGCCTCCATCAATTTGTTCAGCATATCAAGGTAGCGTTTTTGGTCGTTGGGATTTTTGCCCATTTCAACAATCTGTGCAATCAGTTGGCGTTGAGAACTCCCAAACGTTGTTGTCTCCAATTCGCTTTTGAAGTGCGCGAACGCATTTTTCCATCTGTTTTCGAGATAGGTCTGTTCTACTGTCGAGATATAACGTGCGTTTGCCTCATTGTCTGCGGTGCGTTCAACAAATTTCAACACTGTTTCCGAACGCGCTTCTGTGTTTTGAAGTACTTCACCAGTTTCAGGATTTCGCGCGGTCGTAAGGACTTCAGCCCAATCCCATAGGAGGACTGTACCGTCTCCACCCGCGCTAACGAGCGTTTTGCCATCGGGTGAAAATGCTAACGCATTCACACCATTTGTGTGTCCATTAAGCGTTATGAGTTTATTGCCGGTGGCCAGGTCCCATAACTCGATACCGCCGCTCTGTATAAGTCCAGCAACAAGCACTGTGTTATCTGGTGAAAACACTAACGCTTCTGCCCATACTTCCGGCTCGTATGACATTTCCTTAAAACCGATCCGTTTCAGGTTTCCCAACAAACGGAGCTGCTTCATAGTGCCTACGGCAAGCGGCGAGCCGTCTGACGCGAATACCACATCCACAATGGGATCCCGATAACTCTGGCCTATCGGTGGCTCTTCTTCAAAGAAGGAGGTCAATGCGATTCCGGCTTCTACGTCCAACATCTGAACGTCGCCGCCCATAGTACCACAGGCGATTTTTCCGCCATCTGGTGAAAATGTCAAGGTTCTGATGATGGGCTGGTGCTGATTTTCAGGGGCATCCTTCGGAACTATTAGAGGTATATCGAACGTTTTGCCCGTCTTTGTATGCCACAAGTGGATTGCGCCCGAACGGCTGCCAGCTACGGTTTTTGCGTCCGGTGAAAACGTAAGGTCTGAAGCACTTTGAGGTGAGGTTGCTAATTCGCGTCCGGTGCTGACCTCCGTCAACCGCAGCATATAATTCAACCACGGTTCAGATGAATTCGTGTCTCTCCCATAGAAGACGAGTTTTGTTCCGTCTGGCGAAAATGCTAAATCTGGAAACCAATTCGGATACTTTCTGCTCTCAAGCGTCATTTGCGTCTGGAGTGTGGTTTTTTGGGATTTCTTCAGATCCCAAAGGGTAATTATCCCGTTATACGCGACACTCGCAATTGTGGAACTGTCTTTGTAGAAAGTTACGCCTCTCAGCCAGGATAGATGTCCAGTGATACGTTTCTGTAGCGGATCCCCCGTCTTGATATTCCAAAACTGAATAGTGCCATCTGTGCTCCCGCTGGCAAGCGTGGTGCTATCGGGTGAAAACGCTAACGCGTCAATATGACTAAAATGATTTGTAAAGATGGCGAGCGACTCACAGGTAGTGGCATCCCACAATTGCACTGTACCATATTCACTTCCACTGGCAAGCAATTTCCCGTCGGGTGAGAACGCTAATACATAATCGTCTGGCCAACCGTGCCCTTTTTGGAGGGTGATCGGTTCGTTATCACTGGTAGTATCCCATAGTTCTACTGAATCCCTATTTGCACTGGCGAGCTGCGTGCTGTCCGGTGAAAACGCTAACGCTAAAACGCTGTTGTCCGCCATCACTCGATCCGGTAACCGGATCCGCTCTGCATGTTCTCTGAGCGTGGATAACTTTTTATCCGTTCTCGTATCCCATAACGCGATGTTTCCGTTTCTATTTCCGATGGCGATTTTATCTTCCGTGAGCGCATAGGTTTCAAGATGGACATAACCGGGACGTTTGCCTAATTGACTCACAGTTCGCTTACCGGTTTCAATATCTAATCGATTAATTGTGTCCCTGGATTTATCAAGGCTGATAAATGTCTTGCCATCTTGAGAGAAGCGCATCACTGCGGCAGCAGATGGCATATCTCGGAATTCTATTTGCTGACCGGTGGCTATCTCCCAGACTTCTACTCCGTTTTCCCAGCGACTCCCACCGAGATTGGAGAAGTAATCACCACCACCGTTGACAAGGAAACGACCATCTGGCGAAAAAGCAATGGATTCACATATCCCCGCGAATAGAGATATTTCTTCGCCAGTTTTCACATCGTACAGCCACACACCGATGTCCGTTCCGACAGCGAGTTGCCTGCCGTCCGGTGAAAACTGGATCGCGTTAATACCTCCTTTTCCCAGTCGCGCTTTCGCCGCGTTCGGCAATTCCCACTGCGGATAAGTATCAACAATTTCGTCGGTTTGTGCACCGGCAAACGGTAGTAGGCAGGTTATAAGATATAAGATACATACGATAGTGGTTTGCTTTTCTCGTCCGAACATGTGAGATTTTCCTTATATCAGTTTCCAGTTTCCAGAGGATCCGCAAACCCCCTCTCTAACTGGCCACTGGTTACTGGTGACTGGTAACTTCTTCTAAACGTGCTTACCGGGCAGGAGAACGAGCAATGGCACCGCCATTGCGTTAGCATCCACAGCCTCAGCCGCCCGATATCTGTACAGGTTCGGTAGTATCTGGCTCAGGGGGTGCTATTGTACTATCAAGGTCTCCATAGCAGAGCGCGAACCCCCCCTTACCGAACCATGAACCCAGCGTCAAGCGGAAATTATCAATGTCGTTGTGGGACAAAAAACCTGTCCGCTTAGTGTGATCGTGCCGCGCAACAAAATAGTGGCGGCCACGCCAGCGCAGTTCGCCGTTCATTGAAATACGATAGGCGGTGTTCGGGATAGGATCCGCATCGTTGGAATTGACATACTCAAGCGGTATCTTAAGTGCCTCGATGAAATCCTCCAACGAACCACCTTCTCGGTAATAAGCGAGGATGTCATTCCAATCTGCAAGCCGGACCCCTACGCCTAATGTTTCCTTACACGCAGCTTTGAGGTCGCCTGTCTCGTCCAAATCATGCGCAAGGACGTAAAAGTTTTTGTAACTCGCTGCAATTTGTTTTTTTGGCATTGGTGAAACTCCTTATATCTAATAATACCATTGTCATTTCCAGGCCGGTAGGTTCGGTTTTGCGGTGTACTCACCCCGGGGAATGCCCATAAGGCATTCATACCGTTGATTCATGCGATCTGCATTCCAACCGAACCGGATTCTACGCGGAAACCTTGAAGTTTCCTTCAAAAACCTCTTCAGTCCCATAGGGACGATATGTTTATAGAAAAACGTTGCAAAAACCAATTTAGCCCTGTAAGGGCGGTATGTTATCTGGATGGTCTATAAAACACTGTCCAAAACCCCTAAATTGACACCTATGGGTGCGGTTAGGAAAACGCACCATAACTGTCAATTTTAGAAAAAATAACCTCGCCACCCCCCAGGCCGGTAGGTTCGGTTTGATGAAGTGTAAGAAAATAAATCGGTAATTCTACATTCCCCCAGGGCCGGTAGGTGCGGTTTGGAACCGCACCGGACTTCGCCAGGAAATTACCGAATTAATAAACTGATATTTATCAGAGTTATCAAGAAGTCAATAGTAATCAGAAGATCACAGGT
>VYCT01000116.1:0-1912 GCA_009843785.1 Candidatus Poribacteria bacterium
ATATTAACAGCGGATGCAGCGTTTGATGTAAAGGTGATATATTTCAAGCCGACAGATGCTGGTAATATTGATATTAACAGGCATGATAAACTGCTCAAGGATATACAAAAGTATTATCAATCTGAGATGACGCGTCATGGCTACAAAGACTATACATTCCCTTTGGAATTAGACAAGTCAGGTGCCCTTGAAATTCATGTTGTTAATGGTAAACATAATACGAAACATTATGATCGTAATTCAGCCTCTGAAATATATCGTAATGTGGTTAAACCTGAATTGCCTTTTGAATTTAACAATGATCGAAATATCTCTTCCAGAGATAATGTTCATTTGATAGTTGTAGGTGGTGTGGATGCTAATGTTTGGGGTGCTAAGGTTGGTATGGGTCATACTTGGCATGCGGGTAAATCAGGTGGCAATGCCCTTGTTCTTGTAGATGCATTAGTACATCATCCAAATCATTATCTCGGATTAGTCGCACACGAATTAGGTCATGCCTTTGGACTTGATCCCGGTCACAACAATGTGAGAGAATCACTTAATGGTCGTGTGGTTGCATTTGGTAAAACCACAAAAGATTGGGGCAATAAAATGCGCCTCCTCAAATTTGAAGCGGATGTCCTCAAATCACGACCCATCTTCAGAAATATTACGCTTCAAGACGAAAAACCTGAAGAACCACAACCAAACAAAAATCCTGATTTAGAAGAGGATAACAAAGAAGAAGGCGAAAATCCACAAGCCATACACGTCAAACCAAATCAACTGAAACTTACAATAACCTGGGCTAAACTAAAGAGGGGATAAATGATAGACACAACTTTTTGTATCACACTGGCGGTAACAGGCATTGTTTTGTTGATAATTGCACTAAAATTTTAGAAAGGTATATGTGCCTCTGCAAAGGCACATATACCACACCCATACGCTCAACAACAGCGTAAAGGAGAATACCCCATGAATACGACAAATGAGGCCGTATTTGATTCAGAAAAAGACCTAAAAAGTTTTGTTGATGCAAACCGTTCTAAGTTATTTGGTGATGAAATTGAATGGATCCGTGACAGAAATCTCCCTGGTGAATTCCAAGGGAAAGTTAAACCAGATCTTCTGGGCAAATGTAAGGCAGGCAATTACATATACACAATTGTCGAGATCAAATTTGTTTCAGATGGGATAGAAAGAAGCGATGACAATTCATACCGTCTTTCACGTTTGGTTGTAGGTCAATCTTTGCATTATTTGTGTGCCTTAATGAAAAAGGTGTTGCCCGAAATGGAATTCACAGAAAATGTTTTTGCGAATATGTCCGCTCTGGTAAAATTGTTCATTGTTACCGATATCCACGCACAACCTCTTGAAAATATGTGCAATCTTTTGAAAGCGAATGGTTTCCAAATTGAATATATAGACGCAAGTTCACATTTAGAAGTTTAATCAATAGTGGGGTGATGGTGTCATCACCCCACCACCCCACCACTTATTTAGGTATTCTAATAGGTAAGGATACTCTCAAGAATTCCACACGTTCAATAGGTACACCTTCCAGTCTGTGTTGGATAGGTTTATCTAAATCAACGTTATCAATTTCAAAATAAGAACACATTTCCCCTTCTTCATTATCACCGCCATAAGAGTCAATACCCCCTATTTTGTCACATAACTCAAAATCTTTATCCCCTTTAATTCGACAGAAAACATTGAACGTTCTTAAACCATTATCTAAACCTTTTGTAAGTTGTTCAATCGAAAAATCAGTGAGAATCATTATATTTCTCCTTTTTAGATATTCAGGAACAATTGGCTTTCGACCGTATATTCCTTATATTTTTGACCCTCAACATATTCTTTGAGAGCCTCCAAAGTGACACCACCAGTTGATGCCACAAACTTTGAACTCGTCCAGAGC
>VYCT01000116.1:1922-7674 GCA_009843785.1 Candidatus Poribacteria bacterium
AGAATTCGCGACGCAATATTAAGGACGAGTAACCTTTGATTTTCCCAACAATATCAGTAACAGAATATTTGGGTTCAATGGATGCCAGCAAATGCACATGCTCCGGCATTATCTCTAATGCTGTAACATGATAGTTGTAATCAGTTTGTTTCTCTAAAATGATTTCTTTTAAGCGTTCCTGAACAGCAGATGTTAACACTTGTTTCCTATACTTCGTGCACCAAATGATATGATAATCGCAACACCAAATTACATGACGCGATGACTTATACCGCTTTTCAGGCCGCACCGTGTCATACATAGCAAAACACCTCCTTTTTCACAATTAGATTATTTTCCTGGACAAACGATAGCAGAAAGTGCTATCATATTTGTCGGATGTCTCTGAAGAGACGTTAACCTCTTCAGAGACCCTTGACAGCTTCTACAAGTAGCTGTCAAAACCCAATTCACCTTTAAATGGGGGGAAAATAGTGTTAGATTTCCGTTTTATTAAAGACAAATTGAGAGGCTTTAGATTACGAGTTTTTGCCCGTATCAAGTCCTTTGATATTCAATTATATGTGAAAAGGTTTCCGCAGAAAAATTTGACACCTCAGCGGCGATATATCCTGGCACTTGAAAAAGAGGGAAAATTAAGACAGGTTGCCGAGAATATGTGGGAGTTTACTGATTAATTCTCTACAAAAGAAATGGCTTGGCGATGTTTTTTACATCCCAAGACCAGTTCCATGACACACCCTGCGCCATTTCTACATCTCCAAGCTAAAGCATGGAGTTTTGAAATGGAAGACTTTGATAAAATTGAGGTGCCGACTTTAAGCATTAAAGAGAGATTGCACCTTGAAAAGTATCTGCCGACAACCAAGAAAACAGGTCGTTCCCTTTCACGAGCTTTGGGATATAAGATAGATGATACGAGCAATAAACACATCGAACAATTGAAGCAATACGAAGAATTTTATCAATACTATCCTTACTTTGCTCGAGTGTTAATTTGATTTATCAATCTGAAACATCCCCGAAGGGCAGGCTGAGGTATGAGGAGCAACAATTATATCAATGGAGTCAAGGGAAGGAGATTGGGATTTCTGACAGCCTTTCAGTGAATCTGACAGATCTCAATCTATTTCAGTAGTTCTTCTCTTGGTGGTCTATTATAGTTACTCGGTATATTGTTTGGTCCGTAACCCCATTCGGGAACATATCCTGCAGAATCTTTAAATTTTTCACTTGCCCCTATGAGTCGATCCGTGTGGATATGTATGATTAACCACCATATATCCGATTCTTGTTCGTCCGTCTCTGAATAGTCTAGAGCTTTTTTATACCATAGCATCGCTTTTCGTAACTGCTTGGATTCCTTCGCATCTAAGCCCTTCTTCTTGTAGGACCGGAATTTTACCGCATTGCTCTTCCCCATAAGCGATATACCCACTCCAATAATTGAGCAAATTGAGCCAAGCCATGTGATAAATGTTGTCATATAAAGTACCCTTTCTATTGTTCCTTGAGGGTTATCGACTCCTCGTATACAAATTTTTCCATATTCGAGCCCATCCGATCTGAAATATCAGGGAGCCTATGAAACAGATCCCAACCAGTTGATAGCAGTCTGTTCGTCTTGTTCAATAGCGATTTCGACTGCTCGCTTTGCACATTCCAGAAGGTCTTTAGCGTGCTTGCGAAAATTAAAGGATTCAGTGACCTTCTGTTGGATTTCAGTCTGCTTATCGGTTTCGATGAATGGAACAACGATTCTACCGAATTCCTCCCCATTGATTGCAGTAAGGATTGTTCCACTACACCCTTTCTTGAGTTGTAACTGACCGACGCTACTTTTCAAAATCACCAATAAAGTCTCCGAATTAAGCACACCCGAATTGATAGCATGAAATCCAGTTGAACATAGGGCATTATCATATTCTTCTGTTACCAAGGCTATACTTTCCAATGAACCTTCAATAGATGACGCAATCACATCGCCTGTGTTCACCTTGCAACGCGCCCTGCTTGGTAGATCCTGACCTTGCGCTACCATACAATTCTTTATTTCCCCACTGCTTCCAATATTCGCAAGTTCAATATACTTGTATTCCGTTTCAGGTTCAGGTTTGAAATTGCTATCCTTTAAATGAACTTGATTCGCAACCATATCCCAACCGCCCGGATAACTTTTAATGGCACTGATAATGTCATTGTATCTTGGTTGGAAGTAATCTGCGTCAATGCGCTCTGCGCGTTGCATGCTTGCATAATCCGTGGTAAAGGCTAACGTGTGCTTCGCTTGCCAATCGGCGAGTCCGAGTTCACGCAGAAGAAGGGTTTGAGTTTCGGCATACCGCGTCTTTGATAATTCCGTTAGTTCTTTGGAACGGAGATAGGTTTTCTCTATCTCCGTTTGAAGGTGTTCCCAACTCGGTACAGGAATTTGATATAAAAAGGGCGGAGCAATATGCGGCTGTGCACTGCCATATTTACCCCGCTCTATTAACGCTTTACCGTGCTTGGTATTGAGAAAAATAGTGAGAAAGAAAGGATTTAAGTCGCCGCTTTGGATGATAAGGGTATCCGACATTGATATAGCAGGGCTATCTTCAAGGTAGATAGCACATTGACCTACATTTGCACCTGAGCGCATTATCAAAATGTCTTTATAGTGTATCGTGTTTTCCTTTAAACGTTCTGCATCTTCTTCCGATATATAGACCGGATTCGCTGTCAGATCGATGGAGAGCGGACGCACGTTTTGCCCTCTTAATAGCAGAACGCCATTATCCACATAATTTCGCTTTATCTCTTTAGGATGTCTGATGTTGACTTGAAAATCGCTGAGTTTGTGCGAACCAATTGCTTCAAGTCGGCGTTGAACCGATAGATAATCAGGTCGAAAAAACTCCGCATCAAGCCGCAGAGAATGGGAGGCATACACTATGGATTGGTAATCAACAATAGAATACTGCATTATTGTGTTTTACCCTCTCATTTTTCAACGGCTTTTCATCCAATCCTGAAAATCCTTGAATTTTGTAAATCCTGATTCTGACAATTCATAATTGCTTGACATCCACCACAAATTTCTGTTATCCTACAATATAGGAGGAGTTTCCGATGTCAAATAATTTCAACGAATTATTGTTACAGACACTCAAAGATGTAGGTATCCGATTAGAGCGGCTTGAAGGCCGCGTGGATCATGTCATAAACGAAAAAGCCGACGAGACAGATGTTAAAGAGGTTAAGGCAGATCTCAAGTCTGTTATCGAAAAGTTAGACCAAAAAGCCGACAAGGTAGATGTCAACGCGCTCCGGGACGAGGTTAGGTCCCAAGGGCAACGCCTTGACCGCATTGAAATGGGGATCAAGACGCTCCAATGGACGATGACTGCTGGAATTGCCGTTCTGGGCATCATCCTTGCTTTCGTGAGATCGTGCTAACATACTGCCTGATTGAGCTTATGTTACCTCCCAAAACGACAACTCTTCATGCTTTGCCCATTCAATAAAGGCTTCCGCAATACCATCAGGGAGCTCCTCATTGTGGTTGTGTAAATCATGATCGACAATCAGGTGTCCGTTTTTGTCCAATTTGTGCTGCCCATCACTATTTTCAAGGAAAACATAATCGCCAGAATTATCTTTACCGCCTTTTGCGCTCACTGCCAAAAAGACGGCGTAGTTATCGGCTTTTCGACAGAGGGGGCCCACGCTTGGATCATCGTTCCATTTTTGCACGAATAGAACACTCGTTTTTGTACCAGTATGCGGTTTGAAGGTGTTACCGTGTAAACTGACGATAGCCAAGATACGGGCGCGTTCGGCGATAAATTCACGGACGTATTTATCAGAGGTGTTGTTAAATCTGCCTTGCGGTAGCACAATTGCCATGCGACCACCGGGTTTGAGGAAATCAAAATTGCGTTCAATAAACAGGATATCTCGCCCAACTTTGGTATGTGCTTTGCCGTCCTGCTTAAAGGTGAGGTTGTATTGATGAAGGATACGACTCTCTTTGATGTCCCCGGCAAAAGGTGGATTCGCCATCAGAATATCAAAACCAAATGATTTGTTCTCGTCCTGTTCCATCCTTAATGCTTTCAGGCGATCAAAACCGTCGCCATAAGTGCGGCCCCAGCTGCTATTTTTCTCTGTGCTGTCGTCCCACCGTTCATAATCCAGTGTGTTGAGGTGCAAGACATTCGTTTCACCATCTCCTGCGATCAGATTGAGGGTTCTCGCCACCCGAACGGTTTTTTCGTCGAAATCAATCCCAAACACCTTGAGGACGTGTGCTTTGTCTTCTGCTGGGATTTCCGCATTGGTAAAGAGTGTTCCAGTCAGTTTGAAAATGGTATGCACCGGAAAGCCGCAGCTTCCCGCGGCGGTGTCAATCATATATTCCCCTGGCTGCGGATTGAGCATCTTGACACACATATCTATGACGTGGCGTGGCGTGAAGTATTGTCCCTTTTCCCCTTTCGCAGATTTGCTCACCAGATACTCAAACGCTTCATCGACAACTTGTAAATTGGAGTTGAACAACTTTATATCCTGCAAACTGGATACACAGACTGATAGGTGACTGTCCGAAAGTTCAAACGTTGAATGTTCCGGAAAAACGCCTCTCCACTGGTCTCTTGCCTCGTCAAACAGTCGCTGAATTTTAGCTTTGAGTTCGGTGTCGGTTTGACCGGTGTTTCTAAATGCCATGACTCGAAATCCATCATCCGAAATATCTTCCGCTCTCAGTCGAATAATATCATAATCCGATTCATAGGTTACGCCGGTTCCATGTGCCTTGTGGGTATTCTGTGTCTGACGAACAAAATAATCAATAATTCCTTTGTCCTTATAACTGAGTGCCTCATCATAGAGTTTAGTAAAGATGAGTTTGAAGACTTCTTCAAAGACATCTACCCCTGCATTAGCAAGTACCTCATCCTCTAATTCCAAAATAATGTCTTTTAAGGATTTCCGTTCTGTGACGAGTTTGTCCTTAAGTATGAGGTCCTTAAGGGTAAAACGTTCGCTGAGGATATCCGCCAAAGTCTGATCAGCGTTAGGAATATCGGTAATATCTTCAAAGTAGTTTGGATCTCTGCGGTGGTAGTGTGAAATCTGTTGTCCGTTTGTCCATACAGCAATGGGCGCGCCAGTGGCGTTGCAGTAGGAGCGGAGTTGTGCCTTGCCATCTTGGAGTTTCGGCTTTTTAACTTCAACGATAATATAAGGAGTATCGACTCTGTCTTTGTCAAGAATAACGATGTCAGCGCGCTTCTTTTCCCTACCGAAGTTGACAAGGTGTTCAAACCGCACACGTTCTCGGGGATAATGATACTGGTTCAGGAGGCGTTCGACATACAATTGACGAATAAGCTCTTCAGGCTTTAGTTGGACGGCCTTCCCTCGAATAGAGCAGTAAGCGATGGGTGTTTTTTGGTTTCCCTCTATCCTTTGACGTAAACTCTGAATTTCGGATGCGTGGAATAGATCAAGGTGATAATTGCTGTCTCTGAGAATAGTTTGGATGATGTCGGGTTTTGTCATAGGTTTTCTCTATTGTGTTTTTTGGATTGGATTTTAGCATGAATTGGAGAAGTTGTCAAAGAAAATTTTTGATGAAATAAGCTTGATTTCTGCCTGTGTTTCAATTCCCTAAAAGTTTCCTTTCAAAAAATGGCTCTGCCTGACTATCAGATTTGTCACTTACCCCCATTTTTTTCTGAAGGTTTGTGGTGAAAGGTTTTTAGTG
>VYCT01000331.1 GCA_009843785.1 Candidatus Poribacteria bacterium
ATTTTTCTGATATACTCTTATAATCAGTTTTGGTTGGCACATCTACGAATTGGATTCTCACTTCGTTTCTGCCACTCGCTTGGATCTGAAGAATGATTGCAACTTAATCTTGATTGAATGTTGAAGGGAAGGTTTCATGGCAGATCAAAATAGTCCAGATATATTTGAACTTAAGGAAGACGCTATTCGGCTTCAAGCAAGAATGGAAGAGGTCAATAAAGTTGAATCACGCCTCGGTGCTCGGATTCAGGAAGTAAAAAGCGACCTGAGGAGTGATATTCAGGGGGTCAAGAAGGACCTCCACGACAGAATAACTCGGTTGGAAACTCGCTTGCAGTGGTCTGTAACTATAGCGATAGGTGTTACAGGCATCGTTGTTGCTATAATCGTTAAATTTGTATAGTCGGCAAAGGGAGATTCACCATGTCAGAAAAACCGCAAGGATTGCATATATACACACCAACTCGTCTGGAATGGCTTGCAGTCATGTTAAATACGCTTTTCCAGTATGACAATCTCTCATCCGATAAATTCATGTTGTATTATAGGGGATTAAAAGATGGGGAAACTATCCAAATAGTTGTCAGATATTATGCTAATGTGAATAGAGAGCTCATGGAAGGGCGGATTAAGGTGGGCGAAGAAGCTATTTCAAGATATGCTAAGAGTTACGGATGGGAATCATGGCTTAAGACTGAAGTAGATATTGAGGAACTCAATCAGTAATTGAAACTATTTCCTGAAACCTAATTATCGTGCCCTATGCCAAAACTGAACCTGAAACCGAGCCACAAAGCGATCCGAGCCTTCTACGCTACACTGCAGCAATACGAACAACACGCAGTCCGACACGAAGGTGCGGTTAGTTCGCCCTTTGAAACTCTCCTGCACACCTGTGCAAAACAGGTAAATGCCACACTCATCCCCCAATATGCGATGCACGCCGCAGCAGGAAACCGTATTGTCGTTGATGGTGTGATCCTCGACGCATACGGTTTGCCCTTCGCTTATTGGGAACCGAAACGCTCTCACAGAGAATTTGATACAGATGATGGAATATTACAATGGGCAGATGTTTCAATGGGAACGACGAAAAAATAGGGATATTAACGTTAATGATTTTATAGATACTGATGACACCAAGATCAAATGGACCCGGAGCCTGAAGTCCAAGTTCAAAACAGGCACATTAGCGGAATTTTCGGATGAAAATGTTCGCACATCTCTTTACCGGCCCTTTACGAAATCACATCTCTACTTTCATAGGATGATGAACGAATGCGTGTATGTGTTCCCTTCAATTTTCCCTGCGTCTGACACAGAAGCAGAAAATCGGGCAATTTGTGTCAGTTCCCCAAGGGCGGACACATCTTTTCACACATTAATGGTTAATGCGATTCCAGATTTTCATTTTACAGGTGATTCTCAATGCTTCCCATTCTATACTTACAACGAAGACGCTACAAATCGCCAAGAGAACATCACCGATTGGGCACTGGCAGCCTTCCGAGCCCATTACGGTGACGACACCATCGCCAAGTGGAACATCTTCCACTATACTTATGGTGTCTTACATCAGCCCGATTATCGCGAAAAGTATCAGGCGAACCTTAAGCGCGACCTACCGCATATTCCGTTTGCCGAAGATTTCTGGGGTTTCGCGAAGGCAGGCGCGGCGTTGGCTGACCTTCATGTTAACTACGAATCTTGTCCGAAGTCCGATGAACTGGAGGAGAGAGAAACGGTGGGTATGCAGGTAGATTGGCGGGTTGAGAAGATGAAGTTATCCAAAGACAAAACACAGTTGAAATACAACGACTTTCTGACTTTAGACGGCATCCCCGCCGAGGTGTATGACTATCGGTTGGGGCCGCGTTCAGCGGTGGAGTGGGTAGTGGACCAGTATCGTGTGAAGGTGGACAGACGGAGTGGGATTAAAAACAATCCGAATCGTGAGGCGGAGCCGCGATATATTGTAGATTTGATTGGGCGAATTGTCTATGTCAGTCTGAAGACGGTGGAGATTGTTAAAAACTTGCCGGCGTTGTAGGCTTCTCCATTCCACCAGGACTATTTAGTTTTCATTTTTTCGATCAATTTTGCTCCCCCAGGCCCGGTAGGTTCGGTTTCCTAACCGAACCGGATTCGTGAAAGGATGCGCGAAACTCAAGAATCTCTTAAAACAGAAAACTCTGGACTTCTCGAAACGCTGACCACAGGATCGGCATGTTCAAGCTGCGTAGCAACCCTGGGCGTACAAGTGATGAATAACATATTGAAAACTGTCGGTTCCTCAATCTTGAAGACCTCAGCATCCAATCCCTGTATTTTAATCCATGCTTTAATTTCATCCCTGCGTTTGACAGAATTTGCCTTTAACAGTTTATACTTCTCTGCCCGGTCAATCCCTGCTAGGTCTGTGGATGAGGGACGATTTATCCTCACTATAAATTCGGCCATATTTGTGGGTGGGACCGAATAGATACTTGCCATTTTATCGGTTTCTGTTCCCATCTTATGTAAACCTCGCAAGTCCTACGCCAACCCTATCCGCGGGTGTCTGTAGTGAAGCGGAACATAACGAAAATCAATTTGTTTCCGCCGAAATTGAATATGGTCTGCATCACAGCCAGTATCAAGTACACCAACCAACACACCTTTTCCAGTAATGCCATTTCTGTGTGCTTCATGAACGCCACTTTCCGTTGGCCAGTTTATTTGCTTTCTACGCCGGTAAACTCTTTCGGACTGTGTAGGTTGATGATTCCTCTTGCCATATTTCTGTTTGCTATACATACAGTATACCAAGGATGCATTAAAATTGCAAAAAAAAATCAGAAACGCACGTATTTACAAGAAGTTACGTTTGTATAAGGCGATTTATGGACTGTTTGCGTAAATCCTGATTTAGACTTTGAGGGTATAGGAACTGCTCATTTTTTTATCCGCAATACCAAATTACAAAAAATCCGAATTTTGTCTTATTTTCGTAACAATTGGGTGTTATAATTTACAGTAGAATCAAGCAAGCGAGGGAGATAGATGCAAAAATATGGTTGGACAAGTTACACGATTATAGGCATTTTGGTGGTTGTGGCATGCGGCTGCGTTATCACCGGTTGTTCACCTCAAGATGGCGAAAGCAGTGCCGGTGAAGCAGCAGCACAAGTTATCAAGAATAAAGGCTCAGATACGATGGTGAATTTGGCACAGGCGTGGGCAGAGATATACACGGGGGTCACCATTACTGCGTCCGTAGAGGTATCGGGCGGTGGTTCTGGTACAGGGGTCGCCGCACTTATTAATGGCACCGTAGATATCGCAAACTGTAGTCGTCAAATCAAACCCAAAGAGTTAGAACAGGCGACGCAAAATACGGGTAAAGCTCCACAAGAATTTATTGTCGGATACGATGCGCTCGCGGTCTATGTCTACCACGATACACCTCTCGATAAAATTACGATTCCCCAACTCGCGGAAATATATGGTGAAGATGGTACTATAACCAAATGGAGCGATCTCGGCGTTGCGCATGAGGATTGCCCGAGCGACAAAATTATCCGTATCAGTCGGCAATCTAATTCCGGCACTTACTTCTATTTTCGAGAAGCACTACTTGGTAAAACGCGTGACTTTGAACTCGGTTCTTTGGATTTGCACGGCTCTAAGGACGTCGTAGAGGTTATTGGGCGAACGCCGTGTGCTATCGGCTACAGTGGTATGGGATACGCAACTTCGCATGTGAAAATGTTGGAAGTCGCTACAGCAGATGACGCACCTTATTATGCCCCAAATCTCAAAAATGTCCTCGCCAAAACCTACCCCATCGCTCGTCCATTGTACATGTATTCCCTTGGTGAACCTACCGGAGAAGTGAAAGCATACCTTGATTGGATTTTGTCAGCAGAAGGTCAAAAGATTGTGGAGAAACTCGGTTTCGTACCGTTAGAAAGCGACTAAAGGAACACACTGGCTCAAATGAATTTTATACAAATCTGTTTCTCCTTTAAAGGACGGATCAATAGAACAACATGGTGGATGATGCAGTTGCTAACACTCCCCATTTTTATTATTGCTTCCGTTATTACCTATAATGCTTACACAGTATTATCAATGCCTATCCTCATAACATCGGTATATCTTATTCCCATAGTATTGATATTAGTGCTAATTTGGGTGAGTTTGGCAGTAACCACAAAACGTTTGCACGACAGAGATAAATCAGGATGGTGGTTATTGATTAATTTTATCCCGATTATTGCGATGTTTGAATTGGGCTTTATTAAAGGGACAAGGGGGGACAATCGCTTCGGAGCTGACTCAGAAACATCCTCTGAAACCGTAATTGAAACATTGATCCGCCTTTGCGGTTTTAGTTGTATTATCTTTGTCTTCGGTATCTTCTTCTTCGTGTTTCGAGAGGGAGCAGGTTTTCTTTTCAACGGATTGGACTTGGGACAGTTCCTGACAAGCCCTGAGTGGTACCCAACTTCGCTGAGTAACAAAAGATACGGCACTTTCGCCTTGATTTTGGGCACTTTTAGCGTAACTACATTAGCGATGTGTATTGCTGTGCCTTTTGGACTCGGGGCAGCGATCTTTGTATCGGAATTCTGCAGCCCAAAACTCAGAGAAACATTTAAAATTATCATCGAATTGCTCGCCGCGATCCCTTCTGTTGTGTGGGGGTTCATCGGATTGACCCTGATGAATCAATTGATTATCGCGGTATTCAATGCCCCGATCGGTCTAACGATGTTGAACGGCAGCATCATGTTAGCGTTGATGAGTGTGCCGATTATCGTTTCTATAGCAGAGGACGCGCTCAAAGCCGTTCCCGACTCCTATCGCGAAGCGGCGGAAGCACTCGGAGCAACCCGATGGCAGGTCATCTACCGCGTACTGCTACCCGCGGCAAAAAATGGACTCTTGGCAGCTGTGCTGCTCGGTGCCGCACGCTCCATTGGTGAGACGATGGCAGTCCTCATGGCGACAGGACACTCCGTTAACATTCCATCGGGACCCCTCTCATGGATTCGCACACTCACGGCAACGATCGCTGCGGAACTCGGTGAAGTGGCAAGAGGCGACGAACACTATCAGGTACTTTTTATCATCGGCGTATTGCTCTTTACCATTACGTTTGTCGTCAACCTCATCGCTGATTTAGTCATCAAAGGCATCCGCCAGGAGTAATACTATTATTTTCGCCAGCAATTTTTGGGTATGGCTCGCAAGCCAAAACTCGCTGTTATAAAGCCTCAAGGATCTTATGGAAATATGAACACGGATATACAGGCATCGCCAGAAACAATGTTTACAGAAACAGAAATCGGTAAACACAAGCGGCGGATCGAAAATGTGATGCGGATTTTCTTCCTCGTGATGACGAGTCTGATGATTATTCCGCTGCTGCTCATTGTTGGTTACCTCCTCTACAAAGCACTCCCCGTTCTTTCGCTTGAGTTCCTGTTTACGAACCCGAAGGATAACATGCGCGCTGGAGGGCTCTGGGCACCTTTCCTCGGAACAATCTATTTAGTCGTCGTCTCTCTATTGGTAGCAGCACCTATTGGCGTGTTCGCAGCCGTCTATCTCAACGAGTATGCCCGTGAAAGTTGGTTTACGCGTATCACAAACTTGGCTGTTGTGAACCTCGCGGGGGTGCCAAGCATTGTCCACGCTTTGTTCGGTGTCGGTGCCTTTGTGCTATTCGCGGGGCTCGGCGAATCCATCTTAGCAGCGTCGCTCACGTTGGCGATCATGACGCTCCCTGTTATTATTGCGAGTACCACGGAGGCTTTGAAGGCGGTACCGATGGCCTTCCGGGAAGCATGTTGGAATCTCGGCGCTACACGATGGCAAACAATACGGCGCATTGTCATCCCGAACTCAATCAGCGGTATTTTGACAGGTGTGATTCTACAGGTGTCGCGCGCAGCAGGTGAAACAGCTCCAATTATGTTTACGGGTGCTGTCTTTTATAAAGCTATTGTAGAAGGAAACCTTTTCGCCTATAATATAACAGAACAGTGTATGGCACTCTCGCTCCATCTCTTCACGATTTCAACACAGGTTCCGGATGTTACGGAAGGCATCCCTTATGGAACTGCGGTGGTACTCGTCGGTAGTGTGTTACTCGTCAACGCCGTATCGATTGTGCTAAGGATTTATGTCCGAACTCGGAAGAAGTGGTAGGTACAAAAGTCTTTGATCACGAGTCCCTATAATAGAGTTGGGCTTACCTACCGCCAAGTGATAGGGCACCACTGACTGCGACTCTTATTAGGAAGGAAGGTTCATGGAGAAAAAAGAAAGATTACGCGCCATTGTTGAAGGGAGTGTATTTACCGGAATCATCCAATTCCTGATTCTTGCTTCTGCTGTTGTCTTTGTGATTGAATCCGATAGACAGCAATTGGAGGTGGATCCTTATGCAACCCATTTCATTGTCTTAGACGTGGTTTTTCTGGTACTGTTTTCGATAGAATATGCGCTGCGCGTCTATATTGAACCAAAGAAACGGGATTTCGTTTTTAGTTTCTATGGTCTCATTGACCTGGTCGCCATTTTACCATCTCTGTTCCTCGTGCCGGGGTTTCGCGTGCTACGGATACTTCGGTTTTTGCGAATTTTCAGAATATTTAAGGCGACGCGGTTTATTTTAGCCGTGGATCGGCTCGGAGCGGCACTCCGTGAAATTCAACAGGAGCTTTTAGCACTGGTAATCTTATCGTTGATGTTTGTATACCTCGCTGCCTGCGGCATCCACTTTTTTGAAAGAGAGGTGCAACCTGAGGCATTCGGCTCTATTCTTGATTCAATGTGGTGGTCAGTCGTGACGTTAACCACAATCGGTTATGGAGATGTCTATCCGACAACCTCTGGCGGGAGGCTTTTCACTGCTCTCGTCGCGCTTGTCGGGGTAGGCTTAATAGCAATTCCGTCCGGCTTGTTAGCTTCTGCCTTAACAGAAGCGCGAGTGGAACGCGAGCAGATAGAAGCAGATGAGGCGGAAAATGAAAAATAAAATAGAAATTACAAATTCGACAGATAGAAGGTTATGCAAACGAGGCAAACGTGGAAAATAAAATAGAGATTTCCGACCTACAGGTCCATTACGGAGATAAATCGGCACTGAATGGTGTCTCCTTTGATGTTCATCCAAATGAGATTCTCGGTATCATCGGTCCCGCGCAGTCGGGTAAAACGACGCTTTTAAAAGTTATCAATAGAACCTTGGAATTCACACCGGAGGCAACAGTGCAAGGTTCTGTCAAATTGGATGGCGTGGACATTGACACAATCGGCGATGTGTATGAATTGCGCCGACGCATCGGTATGGTGCTACCTTTACCGGTCGGTTTACCGCTTTCCATATACGATAACGTCGCTTTCGCGCCGCGGACGGCAGGACTTCGCACGAAATCTGAATTGGATGAAATCGTTGAACGCTGTCTACAGCAAGCGGCACTCTGGGACGAAGTGAAAGACCGTTTGGATAGCCTCGGCACCAAATTGTCGGGTGGACAACAACAACGTCTGACAATCGCGCGTGCCCTTTCACATCAACCGGAGGTTCTTTGTCTTGACGAATTTTCTATCGCTATTGATCCTGTCACAACGATGCGTATTGAAGATGTCCTGAAAACTTTACAGACAGAAATGACGATTTTGCTGGTCACGAATTTGGTGCAACAGGCAAAACGGTTAGCGAATCGTACTGCCTTTTTTCTCAATGGCGATCTCGTTGAGATTGACACAACAGATGTAATTTTTTCCGAGAATCCGGCAAATCAAGCCACTTATGATTATGTCAACGGCACCTTTGGCTAAATTGGCTATCAGCAGTCAACAATCGGCAATCAGAATAGTAGGGGCGAGGTCCCCTTGTCCGCACGGGTTGGAAACCTACCTCCTACAAAACGCGAAAGCCATAAAAAATGAGCTTGCAAACTATTTCTATGAATCATAGCATTGAAACGGAAAACCTCAGTCTTTGGTATGGCGATTTTCAGGCACTCATTGATGTCAATGTGAAAATACCAGACGGTCAGATAACGTCCCTTATTGGGCCTTCTGGATGTGGAAAAACAACGCTATTGCGCTGTTTTAATCGTGTCAATGAACGCTACGGCAACGTTACTACAGAGGGGAAGATTGAGATATTAGGGAAAAATATCTATGATCCAGATGTCTCTTTGCCGGAACTCCGAAAAGCGGTTGGGATGGTGTTTCAGAGACCGAATCCGTTGCCGATTTCCGTTTACGAGAATATCTTGTTTGGATTACGTATCCATTCGCCAATGCGGAGTCTCACGCGGTCAGAATCCGATCAGATTGTTGAAGAAGCACTCACATCTGTCTTTCTTTGGGAGGATCTGAAGGACAAATTGAAGACACGGGCGACATCGCTCCAGCTTGAACAGCAGCAAAAACTCTGTATTGCCCGTCTGTTGCCTCTTAAACCCAAAATTATTTTGATGGATGAACCCTGCTCCGCCTTAGATGCAAAAGGCACACTTGCTGTTGAAGAACTCATGGAAGTCCTTGCGGGGACATATACATTTTTGATCGTGACGCATAACATGGCACAAGCACGGCGCGTCAGCGAGGAGTGTATTTTCATGTTCCTCGGAGAACTTATCGAACACAGAGAGACGCAAGCCCTGTTTGAGGACCCAAAGCAGGAAAAAACCGCTGATTATGTGCAGATGCGGTACGGTTAGGTAAACGTATAGATCACTTTGATGGTCGCACTACATAAGCAACAGTCTCAGCACCATTAGAAAACCGTGTTCGTCTTGCTCAATCGGCAGAATAAATCTTTACATGAAGCCTTCACACCATGAATTCTATGACGCCTCGCGCAGAGCGAAAACAGAAAATCGTTTTGCAGAGCATCGCCTTTATTATACTGGGAGTTGCGTTTGTTGGTCTATGGCATGAGTTGAAAGATGCGCGTGCGACCGGTGGGCAACCAGCATCAGAAGCAATTCTACTCAGCGCGTTGTCTTCTCTGTTTAACAATCTCTACGTTGTTCTTTCGATGAGTTTTTTGGCGATTCTGTTTGGCATAGCGTTTGCCTTCTACTTAGAAGAATGGCTACCAGCAACCAATTGGATTCGGCGTTTGATTGAAAGTTTAGTCGCTATTTTGACGGGTATACCTTCAATTGCTTACGGAATCTTGGCAATCCTCATTTTTTTTAGTTACGCTGATACTCTCAAAGAAGCGATTGAGGCTTTTCCCCTTTCTGAGAATATAGAGGCAATACCCTCCCAGATTGAGACTACAGTGTTTTATGCTGAAGCATTAACCTTCATATTAATGGTAATGCCGTTAACAATCAAAACGACCCAAGAAGCACTTCGCTCGGTAGCGACACCGATCCGTGAAGCGGCTTATGTGCTGGGTGCAAGCCAGTGGCAAGTACTAACAAGGCAGGTTGTTCCGATTGCCTTCACTCGGATACTCGCTGGCGGATGCCGCTCAATGTCCCGCGCATTTGCTATGGCAGCGTTACTTGTTGGTATCTATACATGGCACTACACAACCGAACCCGGAGGAATGTCCGGTAGCTTTATACTATTTTTAGGTGTGGCACTGTTCTTGAGCATTTTCTCAAGTACCCTTATATGGGTGTACGGTTCTGACTCGGCACAACACAGTTAATTTTGGTGTAGTGAATCATAAAGAAATAGACGGAGGCGGGAGTGTGAAGTCCACTCGCGAAACTAAAAATGCTGAGTGAAAAAGAGCAATCTATTTTGAGTATCCGTAATCTAAATATCTGGTACGGCGACGCGCAGATTCTGAGTTCTCTTTCTTTCGAGGTCCAACAGAAACAGGTAACTGCGTTCATCGGACCTGCGAACTGTGGTAAAAGCACGCTTGTCCGATGTCTCAATCGATTAAATGACTTTGTACCGAATTTCAGGTCTACTGGCGAAATACTTTTTAAAGGCGTACACTTGGGCACTTCAACAGATACGACCGCGCTTCGGAAACAGATCGGAATGGTGTTCCGAAGACCGGTACTCTTTCGGTGCTCCATCTATGAAAATGTAGCGTACGGTGCCCGGATTTCCGGCGTGAACCAAGCCGCACATCTCGATACGATTGTTGAGAAAAACCTCCGAAAAACGGGACTTTGGGGTGCGGTTGAAAATATTTTGGATGAAACACCAGAACAACTCTCAAGAGGACAGCAGCAACTGCTCTGTATTGCACGTGCATTGGCGGTTGACCCCGAAGTTTTGATATTTGATGAACCGTGTGGAGAACTGGATCCTATAGAAACCGTCAAAATTGAAACACTCGTGCGCGATCTGACAAACGAATGCACGCTCATCTTTGCGACCAACAAAAGAAGACAAGCCGCCCGTGTCTCTGATGTGGCTGGGTTTCTCTACGGGGGTGAGTTGATCGAATTTGGAGCAACGGAAAAAATTTTTACGAATCCACAGGACAATAGAACCGAACAATATGTAACAGGAAGACTCGGTTAACCGAAACGGCAAGGTGCCGCGGCAGAAAATATGTTACAAGCAGAAATCAGAACCCTTCAGCACAAACTTTTGGAAATGGCTGGGCTTGCTGAACAGATGTTCCGCCAGGCTGTTGAATCCGTCTTAGAACGCGATGAAGCGTTAGCTCGGGTTGTCATTGATACAGACGACACGATTGATCAGTTTGAAAACGAAATCGAATCCTTGTGTATCCAGTTAATCGCGCTTCACCAACCGGTAGCGTTTGAACTCCGTTTCCTGACGATGGTGATGAAGATCAGCCACAACATTGAAAGGCTTGCTGACAAAAGCGTCGCTATCGCCAGACGGAGCATTGAACTCTTAGAATACCCACCCGTCAAACCGTTCGTTGATTTACCGCACGCGGCACAAGTGATTCAAACAATGGTGAAGGATGTGATTGATGCGTTTGTGAATCGGAACGCTGAACTTGCCTTAGAAATTCGAGGGCGGGATCATGAAGTAGACGAAATCTATGACAGAATGCTCCATGAACTTCAAACGATTTTAAGTGAGCACCCTAAACTTATCCAACCCGGTATCAGCCTTTTACTCCTTTTCCGACACCTGGAGCGCGTCGGTGATCTCGCTGCAAATATCGGTGAAGAGGTCTATTACCTCGTCAAAGGCGATGTCATCCGCCATTCCGATACGCACTAAGCGTTGATATATCTAAAGTCAACAGCCTGCACACCAATCCCACTCCAGATGCTGCGTTATGAGTTGATTTCCTTCGGGTAAAAATGGACATCCCTTTGTGGGAACGGGATTTTAATGTTGTGTTCTTTAAATTTGTGCCAGATCATGAAATGAAGATCGCTCGCAATATCAAAACGCTTGAAGGAATCCGGAATCCACATTAATAACTCAAAGTCTAAAGATGAATCTCCGAAGTTAGTAAATCGGACAAACGGCGGGGTAACGCTTTCCAGAACAGGGATCGGCTCTTTAATGATTTCTGGATGTGTATGAGCAACTTCGAGGAGCACTTTTTTGACGAGTTCCACGTCCGAACCGTACGACACCCCGACAGCAACATGAAGTCGGAATAAATTGTTATCGTGCGTAAGGTTATGAACAGCTTCTGTAATCAGTTGAGTATTCGGGACGATAATTTCCTTCTCATCCAGCGAAACGATGACTGTGGAACGGAGATTAATGCTGCTGACTCTGCCAAATATGTTAACATCCATAATCTCCACAAGGTCGCCTATTTTGATAGGTCTCTCAAAAATGAGAATAAATCCTGAAACCAGATTTGAAGCGATATTCTGTAGACCGAAACCGATACCGATACTTAACCCACCGAAAATTATCGCTAAGCTTGTGAAACTGACACCGACGGCACTGAGGGCAATAAGTACCCCGATAATAAGAAAAATAAAGTGAATAAAGCGGAGTAAAATAAATTGGGTATGTCTTGCGATTTGAAGGGTTTGTAGTACCTGCCGTCGTAACACCCATTGCACATACTTAGACAGGATAAACGCGCCGAAGACAATCACGAATGCAAAAAAAAGCCGCTTCAAGGTTAAAGGGCTTCCAACATCAACGGCAACGGACGATGTCTCTTCACCTGTCTCGGTTTCAACAGGTTTTTGCGGCGGTTGAAACAGTTTTGTGATTGGATAATTAAAAACTTTGCCAAGGAAACCGGTACTGATTTTTGCAAACCTAAATGCTAAACCAATCCCAACAACCATAACGATAAGAAATAACAGTGCCAGCAATCGGTTCGCAAGATCTTGGGGTAGCCGGAGTCGGTTGAAAAGGCTGCGGAACCATCGGTGCAAATATCCTGCACCGATGAACATGACTATCAGCGTTAGGATAAAGGTAAAGATTTGCTCGACTGTTATTGCTTCGCCTAAAATGTTTATAGAATTTTGAAAGAAATTTTTAATTTGTTCCATCTTATACTATCCGACCCGTTGTTAGGTGTTAGTGAAAAATGTTGGCATATAAGTATTGCGGTGGCGGTGCTTGTTCGTTTTTCGGTGTTAATTGAGTTTCATTTCGTATATATGCAAACTGAATTGTGCTTTCGCGATGAAACTGTTCAAAAATCCGTTCGACGATCGACGTTGAAATTTCTTGTCGCTTGACAGCAAGTACCCGGTATCTTAATTTGGCGAGCACACCTGACGGAATAAACTCAAACCGCACATAAGGTGATTCACCTATTTCGGCACATATATCGGCTGTAACTTCTGCTGCCTGTCCGCCCATAATCTGCTCGGCACGCGTTATGTCCGAATGATATGTCAATCGAATGATAACCTCATCAAGGATATATTTCTCGTCTCGTGTATAGTTAATCACATTCCATCGAAAAAGGTGTTGGTTTGGAATCATAACGCTGCGTCCAGACTTTTCCTCACCACCAATAGTGCCGCCGACCTGATCCAGTTGTGTGTACATAACGGATATGTTCCGCACATCACCAATCGTTTCCCCTAAGATTACACGGTCCCCAATCTTGTAAGGTTTTTTTAGAATAACTAAGAGCCATGCCGCTAAATTTGTAATTGGGTTTCGGAGCCCCCATCCTAACAGCGTCATCATAAAAGTGAGCGATATCCCGATCAATCCGATGGCATCTGAAAAGAGAAAAATGATAACCGCACCTATCGAGAACATGAACACATAACGCCAGAGAAAAAAGAATCGGTCAGCATTTTCTGGTTTATAGGCGCGTGCATCAGTAAACTTCCGCATCTGTGAAGTCAAGCGGAAGTAGACAATAACGGTTCCAATTATCACTACAACCATTGAAACCACAGAGGCATACTTGAAATTCAGGAGAGCGTCCCAGATTTGCGAAAACATAATTAGTCCTGACTCCGTGCAGCAGTGCCCATAGGCAATACCGAAGTGTTTTGTGGTAACATTGATGCGTCTTTCCAAGAGTAGATAACCTCCGAGTGTGCATAGCAGAATTCGACACTATCGCTCTCGGAAAACTTGTGGAAGACGATTTTGACAATATCACTAAGACTTTTCGCTCTATCTACGGGACGCGTTTTGTAGCGGAGTCGCATCATTACACCTGCGTCAAACAGTTCCGCGCGAATAAAGGGTTCTTCTCCGATTTCTTTAATAACATTGGCTGTAACCTCCTGTGCTGCCCTAACCAGTATCTGCTCTGCTTCTGACCAGTTTGATTCAAAGGTAATCCGCACAGGTACTTCAACGAGGATATACTCCTCTTCCAAAGTATAATTCGTGATTGTTTGTCCGAACAGAATTGCATTTGGAATGAGGATGCCGCGTCCGGAACGTTCCTCACTGGAAACTGTTCCGCCGACTTGGTTGAGGATCACATGTGTTAAAGTAATGTCCATGACATCGCCTGTGATGCCGGCAATAATGACGCGATCCCCAATCTTGAAGGGGCGTTTCAGGATTAGCATTAACCACGCGGCAATCCCTGTGACAGGTGCTTGCAAGGACCAACCTAAGACCATACCAAGAAACCCCGCTGAGATACCAAGCGTTTTCAGAGAACCGCTGAGGCTAATGATGCCGAAAATAGCAATGATAGCCGTCCATATATAGCCCCACACTGCCATGAAATTTTGGGCGTTTGTTTCCAATTGGGCGTGCTGGTAAACATATCGTTTGACGAAATATCCTAAAACCGCTTTGAGAATAAGTAAAGTTACTATTGTGACGATGGCTAAGATAATTCCTCTAAAGGGTGAATTGATAATAGCATCAATTGTGGATCCTAACCGCTCTATGAACTCAATAAACATTGTTGTACAACCCTCTTACTATCAGTTCGGCGAACCGATATGTATAGCTTGTTAGTCAATCGAGATTGGCTCAATTGAATGGACAAACAGAACCTCGTTTGCTCCCTTGTAAGATTGAAGGTTTTGTGCTAATGCCTCAGAATCTATATTTTCTGCTGTTAGTCCTACGATGGTCAAATCCGCCTGCTCAGAGCGCAAGGTGACTTCTTCCTCTAAAGTCTCTTTGCTGTCGTAGGACACGGAAGTGATATTTTGCATCGAGATCGGCAGTCTACCTTCTTGCATGACTGTTGAGAGTTTATCTGCCTCACGTTCCACGTCTCTGGAATCGGAGCACACAAAGAGACGGATTTCGGCGCGTTTCCAATCTGGATGGCCGACAATAATATAGGCAAGCAAAAGCATCATCGGTGCGTTCCCCAAATTGTCCTCAGTCACCCAAATATGGATAGAAGATTTGTAGCCGAAACGGTAGCCGGTTGAGCGCAGGATTAGGACATTGAAGAGTGAATTCGCAGCGAGTTGAGCACCTTGTATAACCTCGTCAATCTCATCAGGGTTCTCTCGATCAAACTCAAGCAGAATACAATTATTCGGCAACCCAGAAATGCCTGGCATCTGCAGTACCTGTGCCAGCGCGAGTTCGAGTGTCGGCGAAATGAGGGAATCAACAAAAACACCTGCTCTACTCACCTCAGTCCGTTTAATTAATTCATCAACTTTGATGCGGGCTTCGATTTCACCGGAAAACGAATAATCGCCGTGGAAGAGTCGAATGAAATGGCCGAATCCATGCCTATGACAAATCCAGCGGAGTAGATCGAAATGCCCGAGCCGCCGCTCCCCGAACCGCGTCACCGCGACAATGGAAGGGCGCCATCCCCCTTCAGAGGAAACGACTCGACTTTTTTGCAAGGTTGTCTGTAACCATCGGGTTAGCTGAAACATCGCCCCTTGGAAGATCGCTGCTAAGTCGCGTTGTCCTTGGTGCCCCCGGCGGAGACCGAGATAAGCTATTGCCATAAGCACAATGGAAATCAGGGCGTATAATGCACTTATCTGCATCATCAGTACACCACACATCACTGTCCCTACAAGCGACACGTACCAGCGCGAATGGAATGTCGGACGATAGGAGGGGTTACTCGCGAAATGTTCTAAGAAGGATACTGCACACAGCGCACCATAGGTTACCATGAAGAACATAGTCAAAATCTGGGCGATAAAATCTAACTCACCGATGGCTACGAAGACGATCGCGATGACACCGGAGACGCATGTTGCGTAAATCGGCTCCTGCGTTTCTTGCACCCCTTTTGCCATGAGGAGATTCAGTTTAGGGATAGGCAGCACATTGTCACGCCCAAGCATCTGCAGCGTTCTCGGTGCTACCATGATCGAACCGAGAGCTGAGGAGAGTGCGGCTGCTCCCAAGCCAACATAGATAGAAGGGCTCCATAGCGAAATCTTTGCCATGATGAAATAGTCTTCGGCGAGGGCTTCAGGCGTGGCACGCTGTGCCAACTTGATAGCGACAAACACATATATAATCATACCCGCGAATGTCGCTCCAATCGTACCGAGGGGTATGCTTCTTTGAGGATTTTTGAGGTCCCCCGATAACCCTAAACCCGCGATCATACCCGTGAAAGCAGGAAAACAGGTTGCGAAAACTGTGCCAAAACTATCAGGCGTTTGAATGGTTGCTGCCAGAGTTAGCCGCTCAGGGCGCAAATCCATCTCTGCGGGTCCCTTACCTAATAGGAACGCCGCGATGGATGCTGTGAGGATTATACTGACAACCCACAAAACTTGCACACCAAGGTCAGCACCTTTTGTGAGCATAAGTGTAATAATCACAATTGTACAAGGGAGACTGACCCAGCGCGGGTCCAGCTGTCCCCCGCGCGTGGCTTCAACTAATTCGTAAACAGGTTGAAAAGCTTCCGCAAACGCTACAATATAAAAGGCAACTGAGATCGCTTGGGAAATATAGAGTGCGATACCTATGGTGCCGCCGATGCTCTCACCGAAGGAACGGCTGACAATATAATACGCGCCGCCCCCCGCCACTCGACGGTTCGTCGCAATTTCAGATACCGCAAGGACTGTGGGAATGGTCACCAAATGCCCAAGCATCACGATCATCAAACTACCCCCGAGTCCGACGTGTGCGACCGCGTAACCGAACCGCAAAAAAAGAATCGCGCCGAGAATCGTGCTAATTGAGGCAAGGAACACGGGTGCTGTGCCAAAGCCATGCCCTTGTTGGATATCAGAGGCACTACTGGGTTGTTGACCAGGGTTTGAAGACATACCAATTTCCTTTCGTTGGATGGAACCAAGATAGATAGACGAAAGCGTTAGCACCTTAAAAGCGGATTATCCATATCCATTATAAGATTATCCATGGGCTATTGACTTCGCATTGAGCTGTGTTTTCGACACTATAACGTAAATCGCAATATTGATAAATACTTGTAATGCCAGTTTTCCGTTAGTGGTTCACTATTATAAGTCACAGCCCCACTTAAACGCAAGCCTAATCGGGTGGATAGGCTAAACGTGATAGCGGGTTCTGCTGAAAATTTATAGTTTTTAAAGCCGATTTCTGGTGTGAATTTTAACTGTGTATTGAGTTTCCGCCATCCTATAGACGAGAAAGCTAACCACCGAAACGCCGTCGGATCAAATTGTCTTAAATCAATATCTTGGAGGGGTTGGATATTTTCAATGAATGCTCCAATACCACCGGAGATGCGGAGTTCACCGTTCTCATAAATCGCTGGACGAATGTAACTGCCAATTTGGGATGTCAATGCGGTGCCTTTAGTGATGTCGCGCTCCAAATCTGTGAATCCCTCAATACCGAAAGTCCGAATCCGGAACCCGCCCTGAGCACGTGCTTTAACGATTTCAGAAAACGCACCTTCTTCACCGGAAGCGCGCGATCCGAAGATTCCTGCCCACCCATTAATCTGACGGATGGGTATGACAGTTGTTAAACTGAATGTCTGTGAAGCAGCGTCCCCATTCACACCAACATCCACAGTTTTGGTATCGCGCGGTAAATCCGCAAACTGCGAATACGCCGATATTGCAAGCAGCATTAAACCTATGACTCCCAGAAAAAACAACAGCGATCGTCTCAATTGAACATCGCTGGAATAGGTTAACTGCGCCTTTATCAGACTTTCCATTTTCCTCCTCAATTTGGAAGGCTTACAGTGAAGACCGTTTTTCACAGGACGTTTAGCACTTGCTCTCACCCTCGTATTGCTTAATCGCGAGTGGCTCTGTACAGAAGTGTGATTAAATATGCCTCTACAGGGGCACCAATGAGACACCCCGCCAATGCCCAATTAAATTGTAGTTTCTTTGTTTTCACCTTATAGGCATCATAGTAGAAAGCGATATATTGCGGGGACTTGCCAAGGACGCGTGCAGTCGGCATAAAAGGTTGGTGGCGCTGGGAAAAAATAGGACCGATTAAAGGGAAAAAACAGCCAGTACTAAACCACAAAGTTCTATTGAGATGTGCCGTCGCATCTTTTTCAGCATCAGCTACGGCTTGTTCAGCAACAGACTTCAGCGCAGCCGGTGTAATCGGTGAATCCTCGACCTCTATAATCTCGTAGCGTTTTGTTTCAATGATGTCGTACTTTTTTGGATGACCATTGACTTCAGTAGTGATCCGCTCATTTTCTTGGGAAAAACCTGACATATACGATCCAAAGATGAAAGTAAAGATCAAAAACCCACATAGATAGAAACGTAAATTTATTTTCACTATGAACTCCCTATAAATATGCGCGCTATCAATAAACCTGGTTAACCTCATCGCGCAAAAAACACATAAGCGTTAATTCAATTTCTGGTAGACGTGTCCAGTAGAAGTCGCTGTCCAAAACAGCACTAATAATTCACCGTCCCAAGTGTACGTACTCACAATGGGTTCAGTGCTCCCATCAGAGAACCAGTAGATTGTTCCTTTTTGTGCGTCAAACGGTTCAATCAATTTATAGGCACCGAAGAAGAATGCCCCGTTACTCTGATATTCTCTTGTAAATGTTGCTGTTGTCAGCCGCATGGATCCGAATGCCTCAGTCGTTTCACCGGCTAATTGGGTGCGTACAAGTTCGTAGACACCACTGAGTGCTTCAGCGACCCTGTATGATTTTGAAAAGACGATAACTGCAGCGGACTTTGAGACGGTTTCCTCACCCTGGTCCCTAATGGACACATGAACCGTAACCGTTTGGTCAGGCTCAATTTCAGAAGCGGGAAGTTCCGGAGCCGTCCATTGAACCTCTGCCCCTTGTTCAGTGGTTAATGTTCCGGCAGATACCTCCCATGTGTAGGTTAACTCGTCGTTTTCAGGATCGAAAACGCCAACTTTAAGTTCAACGCTTTCGCCATAGCGCACCTCTTTCGGGACAGTGAAAGTACTAATCTCGGGTGGATCGTTTGTCCAGGTTTCATACGCGTCACAACCACTGAATATTAGCAATTGACAGGCTAAGAGGGGAAAGACGACGAGCAGCGCAGTGTAAGGCATAGGGTTTAAAATTTTCATAACATACCTCCTTTTTAATACTTATACGACTTACGCAATAGAGATAAAATAGAAGAGTTTTGAG
This sequence comes from Candidatus Poribacteria bacterium, assembly GCA_009843785.1. Classification (GTDB taxonomy): domain Bacteria; phylum Poribacteria; class WGA-4E; order WGA-4E; family WGA-3G; genus WGA-3G. The sequence continues at coordinate 18,932 of VYCT01000331.1, forward strand.
TTGCTGTCGTATGTAATCGTGGATTGCCAAGCAGAATTTTCAAAGGCTTATTCCTGTTTAATTTCAGGAGTAACCCCGGGTATTGGAACTACCACGTAGGTGAACTCCCTATGAAGTGTTCCTATTTTGCTGTGATTTATTTAGTTAGTCAAATCCATACGAGAAAAGTTCACCTTTTCGTATAGATTTTGTTGATCTGTAGTGTGCTATTTATAAAATTCAGAGCCATTTTTTAAGCTTGAAAAAGATAAACATGCCGATGCTCATGCTTAACATGACCAATAGAACAATCGGGTATCCCCATTTTGTTTCGAGTTCAGGCATAGACTTGAAATTCATGCCATAAATACCGGCAATGAAAGTTAAAGGAATAAAGAAGGTCGCTACGATAGTCAACACCTTCATCACTTCATTCATCCGATGGCTAACTGCCGAGGTATAGACATCAAATAGCCCTGAAACGGCTGATCGGATCATCTCTAACATCTGAATTATCTGAGTGAGATGATCATAAACATCGCGGAAGTATCGATGTGTATTTTCGCCAAGTAATGGTATTTCATCCTCCAAAATTTCGATGAGAACGTCCCGTAACGGGAGAATCGGTCTACGGAGCAGCAGCTGTTCTTCTCTTAAAACATTGACTTTTGTGAGAACTTCTGGTGAAGGGTCCTTCATAATCTCTTCTTCCAAGGCTTGAATCCGTTCATTGATTTCATCGAGGACTATGAAATAGTGGTCAACAATAAGATCTATCAACGCATAAGCGAGATAACCCGATTGCATCCTCCGAATCCTGCCGTGTGCGTTTCGGAGTCTATTTCGGATAGATGTGAAAATTTCGCTATAGTTTTCTTGGAGGGATAGCACAAAATTAGGACCAATGATAAGACTAATTTGCTCTCTGGAGACCCTTGCGGACGCAGCGTTATAGTCGAGGCTTTTGAGGATGATAAAAACGTAGCCTTCACAAACTTCTATCTTAGGAAGTTGGGTTGGACTTAGCATATCCTCAAGTAAAAGTGGATCGACACCGAAGCACGCGCCAATCTCCTCAATGACGGGTATTTCATGAATCCCTTCAATCTGAATCCATGTTACGGTTTCAGTATCTATGAAAGGGACGCACGCCTCAACCGTTTGCGTTTCTTCTTCCTGAAGGTGTGTTTCATCGTAATCAATAATGGTAATCCGAACAGGTTCAGTTGGTTGTTCACCGGTGTAAACAAGGGTTCCAGGGGGCTGCCCGACCTTTTGCGTATATCTTTTAAATAGGTTTAATAATGGAATTTTCAACTCAGCACCATCGAATAAGTTATGTTGACAACGTAATCCAAGAAACAAAACAGCCCGAGTAAACAATGGGTATATATTATTCAGCAGAAACCATTTTGTCAAGTTAAATCAGAAATGCTGCGATACGCTTCCAACCTTCAGGGGTGGATAGAAGATCAGAGAAACCTCTTGTGTTAACCTACAACTGAGCTCGAAAAAAAGCACTTTAATTTGCTAAAAAAACGCATCTGTGATATTGTAATACATCAGACTACCACGCTTACCAAAAAGGGGAAAATCATGGCAGTTCAAATAGCAATTATCGGATGCGGTGGGATGGCGAATGGACATCTCAACGCCTATCTTACAATACATCAAACAGAGCCAGGGAAAGTGGAACTTGTCGCGATGTGCGACGAAGTCAAAGATCGGGCGGATCAATTCGCCGAGCGAGTTAAAGAGGTAACGGGCAAAAAACCAGCGGTATTTGATGACACCGATACTATGCTCGCAACTGCAGACTTGGACGGGGCAGACATTTGCACTTCGCACGCACATCACCACATCAACGCGATAAAATGTCTCAATAACGGTGTCAACGTCATGGTAGAAAAACCGATGGGTGTTACTGTCAAAGCGAGCCATGCGATTATTAGCGCTGCAAAAGCGAATCATAAAATCGCTGCAACGGCTGAGAATATCCGGCGGATGCCGAGTCGGCGCACGGCAGAATGGTTGATGAATGAGAAACAGATGCTCGGTGATTTACGGACGTTTTCCGCACAGCACGCCAGTTATCGGGCACCGGACCCCCAAAGCAACTGGCACTGGCGACTGGATCTGACACTCGGCGGTGGTGGCATGGTAATGGATTCTGGCGCACACTACTGTGATACAATACGCTATCTCTTTGGCGACCCGAGCACTGTCTATGCACGCGTCTGCCAGTTTGAAGATTTACGCGTCACCAAAGCTGGAGAAATCGTCAAAAACGAACAGGAAGACACATGGATAGCGACCCTCAACTTCAAAAGTGGAGTCATCGGACTTTGGACGTGTACATGGGCAGCGATTGGACACAATTTGCATCACGTCGTCTACTACGGTAGCGAAGGGTGTCTGCTTGATGATGGCGATATCTTCCACGGTCCCTTTGATGGTGCGGAAGTCATCCTCAAAGATGGAACCCGCCATAGCATGGAAAGTCTTATCGCTGATTACATGGCAAGCCTGTCAGATGAAGAAAAATCGAGACTTTTCCCGCACAATTTCACTGACGGCGTCGTACTGGAATGCTACGATTTCGTGGACGCAATAGCGCACAACCGTCCGCCTGAACTCGATGCCGAAGTAGGACTTCGCGCAAAATCGATATGTGAAGCCATTTACGAATCCAATGCATGCGGACAAGCAGTAGACTATGAGGCGGTAGTCGCAGGAGACATTGAAGTCTACCAGAAACCGATCAATGAGAGATGGGGTCTGTAATTGTCTAAGCAGGAACACACGCCAATAAAGTCCGCGATAGATCGCCAGCAAGAAGCAGGGAAACCGGTCGGATATATTACACTGATCCGCCAGAACTCTAACTTCCGATGGCTCTGGTGTGGACAACTCGTCAGTCTACTTGGGGATTGGTTTAACCTTATCGCTTCTGCGATATTAATTGCGGACTTAACCGGTTCTGGACTTGCCATAGGTGTCCTGTTTACCATTCGGATGTTCGCGCCGTTTTTTGTTGCGCCGATCGCAGGAATATGTGCTGACCGTTACAACCGGAAATACCTTTTAATTATCACCGACGTTGTTCGCGTCTTTATTGTCTTCGGATTTCTTTTTGTCCGAGACGCGAGCGATATCTGGTTGCTCTATGCGCTCACGACACTCTTGTTTGCCGTAAGTGGTTTCTTCAGTCCTGCTCGGAGTGCGATTCTGCCGGACGTTACGGCTCCGCACGAACTCGGTACGGCGAATGCGCTCGGTGCTGCCACATGGTCAGTAATGCTTGCGCTCGGTGCTGCGATTGGTGGGATAACAACCGGCCTCTTTGGCAGTCAGACGGCTTTCTTTATTGATGGACTCACCTTCGCGCTTTCAGCGGTGTTTCTGTTTGGAATCAAACTGCCTAAGGCATCGCCTGAAACGCGTCGAGCACATGCACGTGAGAAGCATTCAGCATTCCGCTATATGCGTCAGCATCCCGACATTTTCTTCATCGCGATGCATAAGGCAGCGATAGCCCTCCTACTCTCATCGGGTTTTCAGGTCGTACAAGTGGAGATTGCCAAGAGCCATTTCGTCATCGGTGTCGGTGGCGCGATTAGTTTGGGGTTGATGTACTGTGTAAACGGTGTCGGTAGCGGTATTGGACCGATTCTCGCGCGGCATTGGACTGGCGACCGTGATAAGCCGCTCCGTGTTAGCATTAGCATCGGCTATCTGATTGGTGCGCTCGGACTTGTGGTTACTGCGCCACTATTTGGGTTGGTTGAAGTGCTTATCGGCGGGTTCGTGCGCAGCATCGGTGGTGGTATTGCCTGGGTATTTTCAACGCAACTCCTCTTGCAACGCGCGCCAAATGAGATCCGAGGACGCATCTTCGGCACCGAGTTTGCCTTCTTTACACTCATGGGCGGTATCGGCACGGCGATTGTCGGCGCACTGTTAGATCGGTTTCATGTGCGTACAATTCTGTGGGGAATGACAATCCTGCCGCTGATTCCGGCAGTCTTGTGGTGGTTCTGGCAGCGGCATTTTAGTCGGATAGAATCACGGAAATAGTCCGGAGATAGGGTCGTGTCAAATTTCAAAGATGCGGGTTTACTCTTTCCATCGTTGAATAAGTTTTGTATCTATGTCGAACTGATCAAGGATTTTCGTCACGACAAAATTTAGCAAATCATCCACGTTTTTTGGGAAATGGTAGAACCCCGGCATTGCTGGTAACACGCACACTCCGATCTGTGCTAATTTGAGCATGTTTTCGAGATGGATAGGACTCAAGGGTGTCTCGCGCGGCACGAGTACGAGTTTCCGTTTCTCTTTAATGCATACATCGGCAGCGCGTTGGATCAGGTTGCGCGACATCCCCGCCGCGATGGAGGCGACGCTCCCCATGCTACACGGTACAACGATCATCCCCTCTGTACGAAAAGAGCCGCTGGCAATCGGTGCAGCGATGTCCGATTCGTGATGGTAAATAACCCGCGGCGAGGAGACACCGATCAGCGACTCCAATTCAAAGTTATTGAGATCTATCTCAATCTGAAGTTCCTCCGACAAGGCGCGCGCACCGGATGCCGAGATCGTCAAATGGACCTCTATATCCTCATGCTCCGTGAGGACCTCAAGCAGGCGGACCCCATAGATGCCTGCACTCGCGCCTGTTATTCCTACAATTAATCGCTTCAATGGTTACGTTCTCCTCCGAGAAAATCATGCTCAACTTCAAAAAGTATGTGCGCTTGTAAAGTATATCTATTATATCCAATTTCGAGAAAATTGCAAAGATAAACCGCTGTGGTACGAACTACTTGACACAAAAGTGCACAACAGGTAAATTAAGCGCAGATACCTATTTGACATAATGTCGCTTGTAAATCTCCATTGCGAGGAACATAATGAACACTGCTACCTTAGACACACCAACGCTGGTTGCGGATCTGGACGTGCTTGAACAGAATATCGACGGCATGGCGACGCGCTGTCGTCAACTCGGTATCCCGCTGCGCGTGCATACGAAGACGCATAAAGTGCCAGAAATCGCTAAACTGCAAATCGCTGCGGGTTCCGAAGGTATCACCTGTCAGAAATTGGGTGAAGCAGAGGTGATGGTGGATGCAGGCGTTGACAACATCCTTATCCCGTATAACATTGTCGGAAAACCGAAGCTGAAACGGTTGACTGCACTCGTCCAACGCGCGCGAATTACCGTCGCACTCGATTCAGAGGAGACCGCAACAGGTATCTCTCAACAAGCAATCGCTGACAGTTGTGTTGTGCCTGTTATCGTGGAACTTGATACTGGAAGTGGACGCTGTGGTGTGCAATCACCGCAAGCAGCACAACGCCTTGCACAACAGATTATGAAAATGCAAGGCATTAATTTCCAAGGTATTATGACGTATCCAAGCAACGTGCGTGCGAAGCCGTTTATTGACGAAACGCTTGATCTACTCTCAAGCGACGGAATTCCTGTGAATATTATCAGTGGGGGTGGCACAGGTTCTGAAGCGGCATCAAAGGAAATTGGCTGTACAGAAACCCGTAGCGGATCTTATGTCTATGAAGGCATGACCCGCATCGGTAATTCAGAGATGCTCACACCTGAGCGGTGTGTCTTGCGCGTGATCGTAACCGTTGTCAGCACGCCAACACCTGATCGAATTATCATTGATGGTGGTCAGAAGACGTTTGCGAGTTACCCACCAACGCCTTACGGGCATATCATTGAACATCCAGACGCGAAAATTTATGGCATGTCGGTTGAACACGGACATGTCGATGTCAGCGAATGTTCACACCGATTTAAGGTGGGTGAGCAGCTCTCAGTTATCCCGTTACATCAAGGGATGACGAGCAATCTTCACGACAAACTCGTAGGTATACGCGGCGATCAAGTTGAAGCCGTCTGGCAAATCGCCGGTAGAGGCAAAGTATTTTAATTTAGCGCAAAGCGTGTAAAAATAGTTTTTTATCTAATAACGGTTTTCTCTTAAGCACCGCAGGCTTCCGTTGTCGCCTGCTCACATCATCCAAACACATCAAGAGAGGGGAAATCATGATTCTACCGACACCCGATCAAAAAGCACAATGGGAAGCAGAAGGGTACCTTGTCTTTGAAAATGCAATTCAAGGGGAGGATCTTAAGCGGCTTCAAAACGCTTTCGACTATTGGGCAGAGGCATGCAAAGCCGAATGGCTGGATAGAGTCGAGGCGGGAGAAGCCGTCGCAACCTTCTATGACATCCCAAACCCACTTGAAAAAGATCCGGTTTTCATTGATATTATCGACTATCCAAGTTATTACGGCGCGTTGATGGAGTTCACCGACCACGACCTGATTCTATTGGGTCCACAGGTTCGGACGGTGGCACCGTGGCCCGTGAGTTATACCGGCTGGCACCCCGATGTAGGACATAGCAATCCACTCCACATTAAGGTACAAATCTACGTCAATGATGTCGAGCCAGGAAGTGGGGAATTCGGCTTTGTGCCGGGCAGCCACAAACCAGATGCCGGTCCATATAAGCGTCCGATGCGGCAAGAGAGCATGCCCGGACACAAAACTTTTCCCGGTAAAGCAGGCACAGCGATTATGTTCAATTCCTGCGGGTGGCACGTTTCGATGGACAATCACTCCGATACACCGCGTAAATCAATTATCCTGATCTACGAGAAACGAACACCTGGACGCATTGGACCAGAACAATTCGCTTCCATCTCAGATTATTGCCAGACACCGGAACGTCGTAAATTGTTTAGCTTAAACGGCTAATCAAAGGAGAGGTATCATAATGCCACGCATTGACGCGCATTTGCACGTATTCACGAGAGCCTCCTCCGAGTTTCCGAGGGAGATATCAGACGTTTGGCCCGCGGAGCGGGAAGAGCCTGTCGAAAAGCTCTTAGACGAGATGGAAAAACATCAGATTGATCAGGCAGTGCTTGTCCAAATGGCAGGCGCGAGCATAGCGAACCATCGTTACTTGCTGCAGTGTCTCAAAGAATATCCAAACCGATTTTTAGGAATTGGATTGGTCCCAGAAGGGCATCCGAACCCTGTTGACCACATGGCGGAACTCACAGATAACACAGGAATTATCGGATTCCGGTTTTCTACGTTTGGGGGCCCACGTGATATTTTTGCGAAGATGGATGTCCGCGAGTTCGCGGCATATCCGATTTGGAAGTGCGCTGCTGAACGAGATTATGTTTTGTGGCTCTATCCGAACGCTATCAATGCCCACCTCCTGCCATACCTCATACAAGCATTCCCGCAGGTGCGCGTTGTGCTGAATCATCTCGCCGTGTGTCCAGGAAAAGGCAAATTCAGTTGGGACGCATTCGGGAGACCTCAAATACAGGTGACAGGTTACAACCTCACTATGCACACCACTTATCGACTCGCGCGCTTTGAAAATGTTAATGTACATCTCTCTGGTCAGTATGCTTTTAGCACGGAAGAGTTCCCCTATAAAGATTTAGCGGGATGGCACAGCGGACTTCTGAGCGGCTTTGGCGCGAAACGATTGATGTGGGCAACGGATTTTCCATGGATATTGGAAGAACCGGGTTACGGTAAACTTACCACAGTTATAGAAGAATTACTACCAAACCTATCTGAAGCGGAGTTAGCAGACATTATGGGTGGGAATGCGAAACGGATTTTACGTTTTCCTGACTTGTAAGGTATTGGAACTGACGAAAAGCAATTTAGAATCTGCTTTTGGCTTGAAATTCAAACGCACTCTCAATCTGTTCAAGCTTTAATAACGCAAGCTGCGGAGACAAATGAATCGCGATGACATCAAAACGACAGGGCGCGTCAAAGAGGTTCTTGGCTTGTAGATATGCTAAAGCGACTTTGGAAATCTGTCGCTGTTTTTGGGTCGTTACAGCCGTTTGGGGTAACCCGAATTTGAGACTGCGTCGCGTCTTAACTTCCACAAAAACGATAAAATCGCCATCTCGTGCGATAAGATCAATCTCACCGCGGACGGCTCGGTAATTCCGTTCAAGGATTTTATACCCGCGCGCTTTGAGATGTGCAACTGCTAACGACTCACCGGTCTTTGCGATGTCCAAACGTGAATATTCCATTTGCCCTTTTCCTTTCTAAGCTGTGTGTGTTATAGTAAAGCCCATAATTATTTGGACGCGCGATTGATCGTAGGGACTGGGGAACCCAGCCCCTACGATCAGGCAATGTGGGTTGCTATTGTGGTGTGTCAATTTGTTTTCGTGCTTTACTATAAAACACGCAAGCGTCCTCATTCTAATCATCCGAAAGCAGCTTAAAGGTGTGTCGATGAATATCGGAGGCACCAAACTGAGCAATTGCATGTCGATGCTGTGATGTAGGATAACCTTTGTGTTGGGAAAATCCGTAGTCAGGATAGGTGCGATCCAAGGCAATCATGCGTCTATCGCGGGTTGTCTTGGCAATAATAGAGGCAGCCGCAATAGAATAACTTCGGCGATCGCCTTTCTTAATGGCTTCACCTTGGATATGTGTTACAGGAAAATTGATGCCGTCAACGAGGAGATAATCAGGTTGGGGGGTGAGTTTTTCTATGGCTTGCCGCATTGCCAATAGGGTCGCTTCAAGAACATTCAACTTGTCAACAAGGTGGTTATCCACGGCGCCAATCGCGACAGACACAGCGGCACTGTAAATTTCATCGGACAAACGGGCGCGTTGCTTCGGTGTTAACTGTTTTGAATCTTTCAAACCCTGGATATTGCAATTGATCGGTAAAATGACTGCGGCGGCAATGACGGGGCCAGCCAATGCCCCTCGGCCTGCCTCGTCAATGCCCGCAATCAGTCTATAACCGTTTTGTTGGCAAGTGCGTTCAAAAACGTCCATCTCTATCAGGTTATTGTCTGCGTTCTCTGACGCGGGCGGCTCTACCGGTACGCTCGCGTAAGTAATACAACTTCGCTCGCCGGACGGCGCCGTATCGTACCACCTGAATGCTTTCAATATTAGGTGAATGAAGAGGGAACGTCCTTTCACTGCCTGCCCCGAATGCAACACGTCGGACAGTAAAGGTTTCCCGGAGTCCACCGTGTGCGCGCCGGATAACAGTCCCTTCGTACGCCTGAATCCGTTCCTTCTGTCCTTCGCGGATACGTGTATTGACCTTAACAATATCCCCGGGACCAAACTCAGGAATATCGCTTTTCATATATTGATTCTCAAAAGATTCGATCAAATTCATCTTTACTTCTCCTTTTCGCTAAGGTATAAAATCGATTTTATGATTCGGTATAAATTCAAAATACACTATTTTTGCTTTACTCCGCTAACCCCGCCGCTTTAAGTATTGCGCTATCTTCCTCGCTGAGTTCTAGTTTCTGGAGTAAATCTGGACGCTGTTCCGCTGTGCGTTTGAGTGCCTCGGCATACCGCCACTTTTCAATATTTTCATGATGTCCGCTCACGAGTACCTCAGGAACATGCATGCCAGCAAACTCCGCAGGGCGTGTGTAGTGCGGATGGTCAAGCAATTCCTGACTGAATGAATCGACGTGTGCAGACTCGTAATCTCCAAGTGCACCCGGCAGTACACGCCCAATAGCATCAATCAAAACAAGGGCTGCAATTTCGCCACCGCTCAAGACATAATCGCCGATGGAAAGTTCAGTCGTTACCAATCGGTCACGCACCCGTTCATCAACCCCTTTGTAGCGCCCGCATAAAAGCACGAGATGTGTTTCCAAAGAAAGCGATTCCGCGACCCCTTGGGTCAAAGGTGTACCTTGAGGGGTCAGGTATATAATATGTGCCGTTTTTCCCGAGTTCAGTGCTGCAACCGCCGCGAAAATAGGCTCAGGTTTAAGAATCATTCCCGCGCCGCCACCATAAGGATAGTCATCAACTGACTTATGTTTATCAGTTGCCCAATCGCGAAGGTTATAAAGATTAACGGTGAGTTTATCCGCCTCCTGAACACGTTTGAGGATTCCGGTCTCTAACGCCGGTGCGATTATCTCTGGAAATAGGGCGAGCACATCGATTTTCATTTTTATTGGCTTTCGGTTTTCGGAAACCATCAGCCATCAGTTCAAGACGGATATGATAGTTCTGGAGAAATATCCAAGCAGAAACCCGTCTTTTCTGACTGCTGATTGCTGAAAGGAAAACCTGAAAGATGACCGTCCTGACCGCTATTCTTCGATCGACACATCCGGCCTCGGTTCATCAATCAACTCAAGAATCACCTTTTTATTTGCTCGCAATCCGGCGGTATAAAGGACACTCCTAATGGCTTTCAGTGTTCGTCCGTATCTACCGATGATTTTCCCCAAATCTTCCTCTGTGACAGTCAGTTCAATAATAACCACCGTTTCGCCAGTTACTTCCCGAACCACCACCTCGTCAGGATAATCAACGAGAGATTTCACGATGTATTCAATCAAATCTTTGAACATAGTTCACTTTCGGATTTCAGTAGATATGCCCACCGCCTGTATTTCCAGTACCTGTCAAGCAGGTGCTATTCTTCTTCATCGGCGGATTCGTCGGATGTTTCTTCAGTCAGCAGGGTATCTGCTTCAGGTGCTGTTTCTTGTGCTTCGGTAGGTTCGGTATCATCCGTTTTTTCGGCTTCATCGGCGGTTTCAGTTCCGGGCATCGGTTTCCCCAACTTTTCGTATTCAAATTTCATCAAAATTCCACTTTTGGAGAGTAAACGTTTTGCCGTATCCGAGGGCTGCGCGCCGCGCCTCAACCATTTCAAAGCTTTCTCTTCATCAATGAAAACATCTGCGGGATCCGTTAACGGATTGTAATGGCCGAGACGTTCTAAAAACACGCCATCTCTCTGCGCTCGTGCGTCAGCTGCGACGAGCCGATAAAAAGGACGTTTCTTTCTACCGTGTCGTTGTAATCTAATTCTAACTGCCAAAAAATACCTCCTAATGGTATCTGTGCCGCTTTTTTTTATAGACAGGCGTTCTCACCTATCGCTGTTTGCGGCGTTTGCGCTTCCGGGGCTTTCGTGATGCCTTCCGCTTCGGACGCGGCATCGCGTCTATTTTCCGCCCCATCTTTTTGTTTAAAGATGCTCCCATTTGCGGCATTGCCATTGCCGCTTGCTGGTTTAACATACGGTTCATCATCTGGAGCTGTGAAACCAGCATATTTATCTGATTTACGGTCGTGCCGCTACCTTTGGAAATACGGAGTTTTCGACTTCTATCTAACAGTCGAGGGTTCTTTCGTTCCTCAAGCGTCATTGATTGGATGATCGCTTTTGCGGTTCGCAAATGGCTCTCGTCAGGTGTAAGGTTCTGGACAGGCAACTGGTTCTTAAAGGGCATTAGATCCATTAATTGGTCCAAAGGTCCCATATTTTTCAGCTGCTCAAGTTGTGTAAGAAAATCGTTAAAATCGAGTCCTTTGTTTTCTACGAGTTTACGCTCAAGTTCCTTCGCCTGATCTTCGGTGAAGACTTCCTCCGCCTTTTCAAGCAGCGTTTGGAAATCGCCTTGTCCGAGGATCCGAGAAGACATCCGCTCTGGATGAAATTCTTCAAGGGAGGCTGCCTCAATCTTCTCACCGACACCGATGAATTTAATTGGTTTTTCTGTGATGTGCCGAATCGAAAGTGCTGCACCGCCGCGGGCGTCTCCATCCATTTTCGTCAGGATAACACCGTCAATGTCCAAGTCGTTGTTGAAGTTCTCTGCTACATTTACGGCATCTTGTCCGGTCATTGCATCAACGATGAGCAAAATTTCAGAGGGGTTGACCTGCGCTCTAATCTGCCGAAGTTCACCCATCAATTCATCATCAACATGCAAACGTCCCGCGGTATCAATAATAACGCAGTTATGTCCGTGTGCGAAAGCCTCCTTGACAGCAGCCGCCGCGATCTCGACTGGGGAAACGTCTGTTCCCATTGAAAACACGGGTGTTTCCGTCTGTTCACCGAGCACTTGTAACTGCTTAATAGCGGCGGGTCGATATACATCGGCGGCAACGAGGAGCGGCTTCCGTCCCTCTTTGCGGAATCTAAGGGCTAACTTCGCTGCCACGGTGGTTTTACCGGCACCTTGTAAGCCGACAAGCATCACCACTGTCGGACCGTTGGGCGCGATTTGAATTTTTTCGGCCCTGTTGCCCATCAATTGGGTCAGTTCTTCGCCGATAATTCGGGCGATCTGCAACTCAGGCGTAAGGCTGCCTAACACCTCTTGACCGAGGGCGCGTACCTTAATCCGCTCTATAAATTCACGTGTGACTTTATAGTTAACATCTGCCTCCAGAAAAGCGCGTCGCACCTCACGCAAGGTGTCAGAGATATTGTTCTCTGTGAGTTTCCCTTGCCCTTTGAGTTTTTTGAAAGTGCTTTGCAACCTATCGTTTAAACTCTCAAACATGCTTTCTGTGTCCTTTTTCCGTAGGTGCGGTTATGCTCATGATTTCCGCTGGGTGCCTAAAATGTGCAATTGCCGATGTATCATCTGCAGCTTTATGAAAATGCGAAGAAATGTGTAAAGACACACTAACCCCTAATTATACAATTATAGCAAATTTAACTGCTGATGTCAAACTTTTTTTCAAGAAGCCGTCAGCCGTCAGCGGTTCGTAAACGTTACGACCGAAAAATCGTTTCTACAAGAAAGGTCCCACGATTGGAAGACCTAAATTGCGGAAAGCTGAATGGCTTTGGTTTCTTTGATACTTGACACGAATCCTTACCTATGGTAAAAATATAGCATGAAAACAACAATTATGAAAAAACAACATAAGAAATTCACGCCTTATACCGTTCTAATTTTCCTGATCTGCGTTCTATCGGGATTCTATTGCGGATGCCAAGGCGAGATGTTCAATTTCAACATAGACGGTGCGAGTTTTGAAATTGTAGAGAAGTCCGGTGAACTGACCGAGAATGAGGTCTGGGACGGACGCATCTATATCACCAGCACCGTCGTGGTGCCGGAAGGTATAACATTGACGATCCGTTCGGGAACTATTGTCGGTTTTGAACCGACGGATACACCGAGCGAACTTATCGTGCATGGCGAACTCTATGCCGAAGGATCACCAGAGCGTATGATCGTCTTCGGTTCTTTAGGGAAACAACGGAAAAACGAACAATCACCAATAGCAAAGACAACGGCTTCTACATTTGCGACAAACCCCTCTGCCATGGGGAGACAGGGGGATACCGGCCCCAGCATTCCGAAAACTGTAGCAGCAGACCCGCCAAGAGCGGGAGATTGGGCAGGCATTCAGATTGAAGCCACAAGTCCAAATAGTCGTCTAACATATTGCCGGATTCAACACGCGACTGTCGGGATCACTACTCGAACGGACGCAGTCCAAATCGAAAGCTGCCTTTTTAGCGAGAATAATACAGGCGTCCTTTGTGAAAGCACCACTCCGACGATTAGCCGCAACGAATTTAACAGGAACGGGATAGGCGCAAAATTACAGGGCAGTGCTTCACCGGAAGTCGAGTACAACGAATTCACCGCCAACGAATACGGAATTTCATGTGAAGATGACTCCCGACCGCGTATCCAGTATAATATCCTTCGTGCTAATTATCAGAACGCGATTACTTGCTATTCGACTGCCTCCCCAGAAATCGTCTCTAACAACATCACAATGAACATCGGTTGGGCGGTCTATGATGGTGGTAGGCTCCGGGACAATTTCATTCAAGGCAATAAACAGGTTGGACCTAATATAACAGAACTCGGCATCGGGACACAGAGCGATCAGTTTTACGGCGTAGAGGAATCATTTGAACCGAGAAATTCTCCGGTGACAGAGGCTGGTGTGCCGCGAGAAAATTTCTAATAGGAAATTGATATATGAGCCGCCTCAAAGCCTATCTTGACCTCATCCGCTATCCGCTCTTTGCGATTCCGATTGTCGCGACGCTTCCGGGTGCGCTCATCGCAAGTCAGGGCAAGCTCACGTCGCGTGTTGCGGTAGCATTGGTCATCGCGCTTTTTGGCTACTTCGCCGGGATGATAAAAAACGACTATTTCCATCACGAAACGGACAAGCAGACTAATCCAGAACGTCCACTGCCCTCTCAGCGACTGACCCCGCGACAAGCGATCATACCTGCGAGTGTGATCTATGGATTATGTGTTATCGGTGGTTTCCTGCTCAATCCGCAAACCGGTTTCCTTGTCATGGGGTTGGTCGCGATCTCGCATCTCTACAACGCTATTTTCAAAGCGAAAGGCATCTTAGGGAGCCTCACACTGCCTTTCGGAATTGGGTTCCTGAGTATCTTCGGCGCATTAGTCGTTAGCGGGACTGTGCCCCGTTTGGTGTGGTACGCCTTCGCTGCGACGACGCTTTACGATTTAGGCACACATATCACAACGACGTTCAAAGACATTTCACGCGACGAACACCTCGGCATCTTAACGACACCGCTTCAGATTGGGATCCGTCCGGCACTCTGGGTCTCTGCGGTTGCAACGATACTGGCTTTTGCTATCGCACTTTTACCATACTGGCTGGAGCCAGATATTCAGAGGTCTTATATTGTTTGGGTGATTTTGGGTGTCGTTGCCACTGTTAGCACCCGTATCTCACTCTATGTGGAACCCAACGAGAAAAACGGTTATTTCGCACTGAAGGGTTCGATGGTGGGGTCTATTCTCTTTTTTCCCTGCCTTATCGGCGCGCAGGTCTCTATCGTTATTTCCGCAGCGGTCATTCTGCCGTTGCTATTGATTACACTGTTTCTGTTAAAAACGACGCGCCAAGAGGTTTAAGGCGCGATTTTATCTAAGACGCATTAAAGGAGACAAATTATCAGATATGAAAAACATTGTTTTGCTGATTACGGATACCTTTCGGTATGATAACTTAGGGGAACGCGCGAGACGGCCTATTCGCACGCCGATGCTCGATAAATTTGAGGCGGAGCGCGCAACGGCTATCGACAAATTCTATATGAGCAGCTTCCCGACCGTCCCACACCGGACGGATATTATGACTGCAACAGTCGGATGGCCCCACTATCCGTGGCAGCCCATCGATCAAAGTGGACGGCCGGTCATCGCGAGACTTCTGAACCAGCAGGGATACGCAACGCAGCTGATATGTGATACGCCACACCTGTTCAACGTCCGTTTCCAGCACTGTTTTGAAGCCGCATTCCAGCATCGTGGTCAGGAAGGAGACAAACCGCTTCTCCATCTCAATGACGAAATAAAAGTCGTTATGCCCAATGAGAAGACGCGACCGCATCCAGCGTTCCGTGGGCACACACTGCCGAACACGCACCGTTGGACGAACCACTACTACCAGTATGAGTCGGAGACGTTCTCCGGTAGGACCTCCGAGACCACAATCCGATGGTTGGAGGAGAATCACAACTCGGGTCCCTTCTTCCTCTGGGTAGATTTCTTCGATCCCCATGAACCGTGGGATCCACCCGAATATCTCGTCAAACGCTACGATCCGGATTACACCGGTCCACCGATGCTACACCCGAACTACGGTCTGTCCTCCCTCTTTACGGACGCGGAATTGCACAATCTTTGGGCACACTATGCTGGTGAATCTGAACTCGTTGACCGGCACATTGGACGGATTTTGCAGAAGGTGGAAGATTTAGAGTTATGGGACGATACGCTCGTTGTTGTGTTGTCCGACCACGGGATGTCTATCGGTGAACACAGTCGGACAGGTAAATCCAACATTGACCCGAAAGATGAACGCTATTGGCCCACGTACCCGGAAATTAACCACGAGATGTTCTTGGTTGCTGGTGGGGATGTTCCGCAAGGGCAACGTCTGAATCTCATCGCGCAACCGATGGATATTATGCCGACGCTCTGCGAATTGGCGGGTGTTACCTTGGATCCACCAAAACCGTTCGAGGGACGTTCTTTCGCGAACGCGCTCCTTAATGGTGATACACAGCACAGGGAATACGCCGTAACCGGTTGCCATATCGGTGCCCGCGATGGAAGTGTACCTCGCCGAGCGACAGTGCCGTTCCTCGTCACTGAACGCTGGGGATACGCACCCGTCGGTGAATACGGCAGACCGGAGTTGTTTGATTTGCCTGCAGATCCGATAGCCGAGAACAACATTGCTTCGGATAACATGGAACTCGTCAAGGAGCTGCATGAAATGTTTATGTCGCATCTCACGGAGCATAACGCCCCTGAGAAGTTTCTTGATCTCTGGAAAGAAGAGCCTTCTGGTGATGGGCGCGGCAAATGGTCGATTGACTATCCAGAGGATTCGGATGAATAGAAAAATCGAAGGTTAAAATGAAAAAAGAGGCTTTAGGTAACGACAACCTAAAGCCTCTCTGTATATGTCAGGCTCGACTTAATTGAGACACATGCCTACTCGAAAATCTCAAATTCGCCATCTTTGACAATCAGAACAATTGGGTCGTAGACTGCGTCCCCAACATCGTTAAAAGAGAACGGACCGAGAATGGTGTCAAAATCTCGAATTTCTGCGAGCGCAGCGGCAATTGCTTTTGGATCGGTTGATTGGGCATCCACTATTCCTTTGGCGAGAATATGAACAGCGGCGTAAAATTGCGCCGCCCAAATATTGGGTTCCATTCCGTATTTCATGCTGTAGTTCTGTACAAAGGTTTGATTGCCTGGTGTATCCGCTGTGCTATTCCAGCTCGTAAAAGTGATCGTTCCTTCGGCAGCGTCGCCCGCAGCTGCCACTAAATCTCTGGACAGCGTGAGGTTCACAATGAACGGAATATCAGAAGGAACGCCAAGTGCACGTCCTTGAATCAGAATATCGGCAATGTCCGCGACTGTAGATGAGATAAAGATAACATCCGGATTTGACGCTTTGATGCGCGTAAATTGGGCAGACAGGTCCATCTCCTCGGTTTGGAAACTCTCAGCCGTGAGAATCTCGACACCGTTATGGGTAAGTGCTTTCCGTAACTCCGCATCGCTGGTCCGGGAAAAGAGATCAACCTCATCAAATAACGTAGCCACTTTTTGGTACCCGAGCTTCTCCTGTGTCACCCTGACCCCGTTTGGAATAAGCACGTCTGTGGTGAGGTTGGTGCGGAAAACAAAGTCGCTAATTGCGCTCAAGCCAGAAGCGGCTGAGGAAGGGCTAATCGCTACGACTTGATTCTGGTGCACGATCGGAAAAGCCTCTTGTGCCTGACTTGAGGATCCCGGACCGAGAATAATAGAAACTTTGTCTTGATGAATCAGTTTGTTGAAGGCTTCAACCGCACCCTCTACGGTACTCCGACCGTCCTCCGTGATGAGTTTGATTTTCACGTCGCTGTGTTGTGAGTTGTTAATTTCTGAAACAGCGAGTTTAATACCGTATTCTACTGGAGAGCCTGCCAAACTGGAGGGCCCTGTGATAGGATAGACAGCACCGACTAAAATCTCCTCGCTAGTCCCTTCCATCTGAGGTATGGCAGGTTCGACAATCTGCTGAACCCGTTCACAACCGATAAAACCCACTATTAGCACAAGAGCAGCTAATACAAACGTAAATGTTATGATTTTTTTACTTTTCAAGTTGATCTCCTCGTTTTTATGTAACTGGTTTTGCTTCAATCAAGATTTTGGGAAAGTTTCACTCGGATAGCATCGAAATCGGGGCCATTGGGCATGATAAACAGGCACTGTCCTCCGCTACGTGCCTCCCATAGTTCACCGATTTCGCGCTTTTCTCTGGCATCATCTGCTGACCAAAGTTGTCTACCTTTATACTCAACAACCAAATAACGCCCATCAGTCAAGCGGCAGACAAAATCGGGGTAAAACCTGTCGGTTGACGTCTGAAGCCAAAAAGAATGTAACGGTTTGCGTTCAAGGTTTCGTACCCAAAATTTAACTTCAGGCAACCTGTCAATGAACTCCGCGCATTTGAATTCTTCACCCTCTGATTTCAGATCGCCGACATCGCGGTAGTAATGTTTCTGGAATTGGTATGCCCCCGCGTAACGGGTATTGTATGGATAACGATGTTCATCAAAGGAAAAACAGTGGTCTGGTGAGACGACAACCGGAGTTTCGCACTCGGGTAGCAGGAGATTTTGATAGGCACCGCGGTGGGCATTTTGGCGGTAACTATCAATCTTTGCCTCAGCAGCATCTTTCAACGCGTATTTATTGCGTATGAGAATCTCTATAGGGATATTACGCTCTTCAATAAGATGGTTAACCAATCGCTGTAGAAAAGGTAAAGATTCACGTTGTAGGATATCAAGATGTTTAATGGTTCTGTCAAGCCAGTTCGCAAGTTGGGCAGCATCCCAGTTTTTATCAGGTGCAAGGAGCGTCATCTGTTGATGGAGTTGCCCCAAAAAACGCATTTCTACTCTACCTTCTTGAGAGAGTCCAATCTCACCGCGTTCCCCTGTACGAAATTCGGATGGAAATTCTTCCTCAGAAAGTTCAGCATTACATTCGGATAATTGCCATACGACTTCTAAGAACCGTGATGCCTCAAAGTCAAGATAAGTTTGGTTGCGCTTGACCATAAACTTTGGGACTTTAAAAGTTTCACCGCGCGCAGCAGGAACAGATTCAGATTCAGATTGTGCCCCACCTCCAGGGATTGTTAACTCGGTTTGTCGCTCATCCGGCGGACAAATGAGATCGGCAGCGGCTTGCTTATCAAACCCGTTTTGAATAAGACCATCGGTTAAAGCGGATGCAGCATCGAAGAAACTCTGGGAGGCGACAAAAGCATAAGCACTGTTCAGCGATTCCTGTTTTTTCCGTTTTGCTTTCGGGAGCCGCATGACCCTACCTAATATTTGTTCAACAGCGGTGGAAGATCTCATCTCCGCGACAGAGCAGAGGACATAGGCAAACGGGCAATCCCACCCTTCTCGTAACGCCTGCACAGTGATGACATAACGAATTTCACACTCTGGATCGTTGATGTCAACATTGTCAAGTCCTTTGTCCTCACCTGTGGCACGCGCAATCTGGTCTTCTGGAATGTTGTGCTCTTCAAGTAAGCATCTCTCAACGACTTCGACTGTCAAAGTCTCTCGGTCTTTGTATTTCGGCTGCGCCTGAATCAGCATCACAGGACGGATATATTCCCCTGTATCTTTGCGTTCTTTTTCCGCATCTACTTCAAGTGCGTTCCGGTGCGCAATAGCAGCGGTAAGTAGCCGTTTCCAATCCGAATCAGTTTCCAACAGAATTGGCATCTTAATCATATCTTCTGCTTGGAGTTCAGCGGCAGAGACAGTATAGAGGACGTTAGAGCGGTTTTCCTCCATAGCAGGCGTTGCGGTAAATTCAATAATTGCAGATGGATTGAAACGAGCAAGTGTGTCAAAAGAGAGTGGAGTCCGGGCGTTGTGCGCTTCATCAACAATAACAAGCGGACGTTTGACGCATAAGAGGTTGGCAAGTGAATAGGCAGGTTTACCGTTGTCGCCCTCAAGTTCTGAAAGGATATCATCTGAAAGGTTCGTGAAGTGTCCCATTAGCGCGCCTGAATCTTCATAAACCTTGCGTCCCTCTGTATCTTCAACGCGGAACGCTTGCATTGTGGAGACAATAATCGTGGTTTTTGTATTAAGAATGTGGGGTTGCAGGTGAAGGGCATCGCCAACAGTACGGATCTCCACGTTGTAGCCGGCAGATCTAAAAGCATCTCTGTACGGATGATCGGGTTCTTTAAGGGCTTTGAGTGTTTGGTCGCGTATGGCATTTGAAGGGGTCAACCAAAGCACAATTGGGCTCTCCGTCTTTAAGAGTTCAGAGGCAGTAATCCCGACAGCGTGGCACGCAACGAAAGTTTTGCCACCCCCCGTAGGCAGTCTAAGGCAGATGTATGGCATACCGGGTAACCCTTCAACGGCGGCGTAAGGTCGTTGGGTGAGCTCGTAGAACGCGGTGTTGGCATTCTCATACTGCAGGCATTTTTGGTAGTATTCCGTTAATGTTTCAAGGGTACGTTCTTGGTATTCTTTGAGGGGTAGGGGCATCTTTACTCTTTGACAACCTCCTCAAGTGTATACATTTTACCGCCAGACCGGATATATTCGTCTTCGCGTTCTAATTCTTCAATGAATTCTTGTCGCAATTCCAATCCTTCGTCTGGGTCATAATCATAGTTCTCAAGGAACAATTCCATTTCCAAATAACAGACGAAAAACTCACAGAATTCAGCCCGTAGATGTTCCGTTATCTCAATAGACTTTTCCGTTCCGATTAACTTAACGAGACGTTCCCGCGATGCAAAAAGCTGCCAATTTCCGAGTGTCCGCATGAAAGTTTGGAAATCATCAACAGATAATGCTGCCACCTTTATCTCTGGCACAGGGTCAGTATCTAAGGATAACCCCAGTCGCCGCGCTTCACGCCCTAAAGGTGAACTTCTCCGTTGCGCTTCTACAGCAGAAACCCGATGTTTCAGATGTGCCAGAGCATCAGTAGCCTTTATGATCTCAAGAACAGACTCCTCATGCTCTTCCAATTCTAAGGCGAGCGAATAATAGCCGTTGAAGAACTCTCGAAACTCTTTTTTAAGTGCCTCGTGCGGGCTGTTCTTTGCAAGAAGCACGGTGAGTCGTTCACGCGATGCGAATATATCTTGGTTGACAATAGACACGATCCAGTCGCGGAACTGTTGAGAACTCATTTTTTTTATATTTGGTGTCATTGGGTTCACCTGTATCTTATCTGCGATTAGATTATTTTGCGCATTTGTCAGAACATGACATTAAACGGAAGCATCCGGCAAATTGCGACATTCTCTCAAGTGTGAGCTCTCCATCATATTTAGCGTAAAAAAGTTTCTCCGAAACTCACCATTTGGCTTGAAGAGATCAAAGCCGTGATCAATTCGGATAATAGCGTGCTGCGTCTCTAAATACCTGGCATGAAAGATACCATCGGGATCGTCTTTCACAGACAACTTTATTCGCCAAGGAAAATCTTCGTTTAATGGCTCTATAAGTTCTCGGACGACTTTTTGGTAATTCTCTTGATTCCGCTCTGCCTTACTCTCTTTGGCAGAATCTGTCTCATCGTCCCGAATCTGCTCAGCAGGACACGTAAATATTTCCACGCTTCCAACCCCTTGCTGAGATACGAAAAAACCGTGTTCACGCCAGAGAGATAAAATGTATTCAATACCTTTTCGGAAATGGCTCGTATTGTCTCCTGTTCCAATGTATGCATCATAAAACCGCAACCATTTTGAGAAACGGACGGAACGGATGATGATCTCATCCACTTCCGATCTGGAGAGTGTATCTATTGGTCCAAATCCGTCGGAATATTTTTGACGTTCTTCCTCAAAATCGCTATCGCGGTATTCAGATAAAGGCACAATGCCATGCCTATGTTCTGGGTCAAATCTTAGTTTTTTAAAGTTTTCGTTCCCTACAATCAAACCATCGGTTTCGGTATCTCTTTTCAGATGACACGTTAAGTCCAAAAGATCCGCCGATGATACATTACTTGGTGAAACAGAGGGCACAGCGACTCGTTTTGATTTCTCTTTTAGGAGATCGGTGAGTAAAGTTCTCAATCGATTGCCCTTAATTGGAAGCGATGCAGCCTTTTTGAAGAGTTCCTCTTGTAATTTTCTTTCTGAATCAACAATCAGCACTCCATTTCTCCATATCCCTTGCAAGAAATCCTCCGCTTGAATCCTATAAAGATCATTAAAATCCTCGGCATCAAATGCAGAAGGATCAAGCACTGCACTCATTAGCATTAACTTAACTCCTTCTGTTATTACAGTTCCCGAAGGCGTTCCAAGAAAAATCCGTTGGGCCATTCATCAATAAAATCGCCTGCCTCATCAAGATGTAAACGTTCTGCTTTCGCTCCCTCAGGCCGACGACTGACATAGATAACCGATATGTCCTCTGGTTTGATTTCCTTTTTACGGACTAAACGCTGCAGGCGTAAAATCAGATGCTCACTATGGGTTTCGATAATAAATCGATTTTGACGTGGCTCTTTAATCGCTTCCGCTAAGAGATCCCCCAGATCCGCTTGCAATTTCGGATGCACGTGAACTTCTGGCTGTTCAATAGAGATAATCCGTCTGTCTGAAGCCAAACTTTGCACAATGAACGGAAGAAGCTGACTAACACCAAAACCGACATCGGGTAGTGCTACACTTACGGGTTCTTTTCGACGCGTATCTATGAGTCTCACCTCAAACAGATCGCTTGAATCGGATCCCACCGATTTGACCTCTAGTTGATAACCCATATCAAGATGTTTTAACCATTTATTTGTTTCTTTAACCAATTCAGGATGCCGAAAAAGTAAATCTGAGAGCAGGTCTCCTCGGTATCCTACATTTTGAGGCGTGGTACCCCTAAAAATGTACCATCTCTCTGGGGGAATCCGAAAAGGTCTTATTGAAAAAAGAGCTTCCAAAGTTTTTTCCAAGACATAACCTGCTAACATAGCGATTCGAGCAATATCGAAGTCTGTATCATCTGTATCATCAGATTGCCAGTGCAGTAGTGAGCGGGATCCTGTTATCCCAGAATTTCTTTCCTCAGATATAATCCCAACTGGAAGGAAACCCTGTACCCCTAAAACCCTACTCATCTTTTCCCTATGTCTTTTGGAAATGTAGGTTTTTAAATCAAAATCTGATGAGAAAAAATTGAAATCTTCACTCAAAGAGTTAAATCTTTCCTGAAATTTTTCACTGGAATGTTCCCGTTCATCATTGTTTTCCATATCTGTTTGATGCTTGAGGTGTTCCTCTAAATCTGATTTCTCTTCGCTGATCCAGTTAAGTATCTTGTCCTTATTCTTTTTACACAATTCAAACTCTGGCTCCCAGTACTCTGTTGCTTTTGTTAACCAAACACATCTTACTGCAGCTAATTTTGCAGGTGAAAGACCTTGCCGATCGCGGAAAGAGCCCATTGTCATCCAAAGATCCCAGCGATCTACGGTTGTACCCGATGGTTGAAACCTTGCGATACACTTAGAGGATTTTCCATCATAAATTTGGATTTGATCTAAAAGTACTTCTGCCTCAAGAGAGGGGCTTTTGAAACTAAATTCAATCGCTAATTCCCGATCCAGATCGGTGTTCACACGAATTGAGAGCGTCCGTTTCAGGTCATGGTCAAATAGCATCTCCTGAAAACTGCCGAGATCAACAATCCCATTTTCAGTTCGAGGGAGTAACGGAGCATCTGACTCGCGGCTTTCCCGCGTCTGTTTGAGCAGGTAAAGGGCCTGCAGAATTGTGCTTTTTCCCGCGCTGTTTTCGCCGAAAATGAGTGTTATCGGGGCAAATGGAATGCGAGCACGCTTTCCAAAGGCTTTGAAATTCTCTAATTCCAGTGCATGAAGCATCTGACTTCTCCTAATCGGAAATTTTTATCCCTCAATTTCCCTAATCCCAAAAATCCTATAATCTTGTCTATCACGATTCAGACAATAGCATAATACGACATCCAACCTAATTTGTCAACCTGCAAATTGGTAAAAATATCCGGAATACAATCCCCTCCTACAAGTTTCCTACTGCTGCTCCTACACGAGATTGTAAGGCATTTGGCGGAAGGTGATGCTTAACTGCTTTAAGGTGGCTTCGGTGAGTTGGGTGCCGCCGCAATGGATAATCTTCATTCCATCATGCCGTGGTAAACGTTTTATCAGATCTTCAGTGAGGACATCATCGCTGTTGAGTAGGTAGACTCCGACACCGTCTGCACTGCCCAAAAAGGCGCGTTGGCGTTTTTCATCGGTGGTGCAAGAATTATACGGGGGCCGATCATCTTCCACAAGAGATAAGGCGATATCTACTGACATCGGTGTTCCTGTTTCCTTGAAAAAGAGCAACTGTGCCATTTCACTAAACGGAATTTCCTCTTTGTCTAAGAAGGTTTCGCCGACGTGATAATAAGAAAATGTGCCTTCAGTGCCGAATACATGTTGTAGTCTCCCCTTTTGTTCGTATGTATAGCCTTCACTGACACGTTCAAGGCGGACAGCCGTAATTTCACGGGCTATTTTCGGCTCTACCTCAACCAGAATGAAACGCCGACTACCGCCATCCTCACGATTTTGTTCCATAACCGCGTGTGCCGTTGTTCCACTGCCAGCGAAGGAGTCAAGGATAATGGCATCTTTACTGCGTAGCAGTTCCAGCAAAAACTTAATAAATTTTACAGGCTTGGGTTGGGGGAAAACACCGCCTTCACCAAATATATTACGAAGTTCAGTTGTGCCTTCTTTGTTGAACCCTACGATTTCTGGTGAGAGGAATACGTCTGGTGGTTGTCCTTCTTGTACCTCAGAGAGGTAGCGTTTTGCCCGCGGTTCGTTCCCAGAGAAATCAATGCGACCCTCGCGTTCCATCCTACGTAATGTATCTTGCGAATAACTTGGATAACGTCCTGAAGGCGGGGACCATTCAACGCCATTTTCAAAGGTGAATGTGTATGGTTCGTAATAGTTTCGTGCACTGAGTGGATCAAGTTTATATTTACCTCTACCGTCGTTATCATCATGAGGATATTTCGTTGATTTATCAGTAATGTAACGAATATACCGACTTTTGTCTTCACCAAACCATGATTTTTCTTTGGCATAAACCAAGGTGTAGTCAGCATTGTGATTAAAATCTTTACTGGAGTTACGCACGGTGTGCATTGCTCTTCTTGTGAGGATTGCAAAAAAGTTCTTTTCTCCGAAAATCTCATCCATTAGCATTCGTAAATGATGCACTTCATTATCATCAATTGATATGAAGATCACACCATCCTCTCGAAGGAGTTGATGGAGGAGGCAGAGGCGAGGATACATCATACAGAGCCATTTATCATGTCGGGAGAGATCTTCAGAGAGCTTGCCAACAATTTTTCCGAGCCATTTCCGGATGGTTGGGTTGTTGACATTATCGTTGTAAATCCAATTTTCGTTGCCTGTATTATAAGGCGGATCAATGTAGATGCATTTGACTCTACCAGCATAGTAGGGTAGGAGTGCTTTGAGGGCGAGGAGGTTATCGCCTTCGATGAGGAGATTACCGGTGCCGAGCGGCTTGTTCTCGGCTCCTAAGGAGCGACCAGGATCGTGCGTGAGCGTGTGTATCGGCACCTCATCGTGGTGGTTGATGACGGCTTCTTTGCCGATCCAATTTAGTGTTGGCATGTATGCCCTATCTCCAAGATTCCTTTTCGGATTATGTCATGACAAAACGAGTTAGTGCTTCCACTTTGAGAGTTGATCTTCGCTGAGGTTATGTCGGCGACACACTTCCGTTTGTGAACTTTCACTGCTAAGTGTTTCAAGAACAACTGACACTTTAAACTCGGGGGTGAATCTTTGTAGTGCCATCGCTTATTAGGGCCGGATTTCCGTAAAGTTAAGACAAGTTTTT
>VYCT01000063.1 GCA_009843785.1 Candidatus Poribacteria bacterium
CATTTTTATAATAGCAAAAATCTGCGAAAATTTCTACTATATATTTTCCAATTGGTGTGTCTCTAATTGCACTTTTTCATGGCAGAATTATGTCTTATAATGCAGTAAAATTGCGAACCTTTACAGTGACAGGTCTCATCATCCTTCCCGTTTTTATCTTGATAGCTTTCCTCAAACCTGATATAATAAACGATATTATATTTTTACAATTGCTCCTCGGATATTATCAATCAGTCCACTGGAGCGGAAAAGGTCTGGATTCATTGTCGCGGGTTCTCGCGTTCATCTTAGATGGAAAAATCAAAACTGCTTCTTCTGTTCTTAACCCTATTTTTTGTGATGCTTGGGTTTGGCATCATCATTCCGAACCTCGCCTATTACGCCAAAGAGATTGGGGCAACCACTACTGAAATCGCGATATTAATGTCCATCTACTCCGGGATGCAACTGCTGTTTGCACCGATCTGGGGCAGGCTCTCGGATAAACACGGTAGAAAACCGGCGATTCTGCTTGGGCTGCTTGGGAATGCTGCGGCTTTAATTGGTTTCGGATTGGCGACGGATTATACGTGGCTTTTCGTTGCGCGTAGTGCAGCAGGTATCGCTTCAGCGGCGGTGCTGCCGAGTGTCATGGCTTATGTCGCTGACGTAACCACATCAGAGGAACGCGGCAAAGGCATGGGATTAATGGGCGCGGCGATGGGGCTCGGTTTCATCCTCGGACCAGCGATCGGTGGTGTCATGGGCAGCCACGATATACCGTTCTTTGTCGCAGGCGGGTTGTCGCTACTTACCTTTCTCTTCGCGCTTATTTTACTGCCAGAATCGCTCCAGAAGAGTCCAACAGGCGAGGACCTTGAAGACCGACATGAATGGGTCTCTCCGCGTGAAATCTTTCGTCAGACAACTTTGAAATCACCGCTCACCCCTCTCTTTCTTGTCGCATTTTTTTCCACTTTCAGCTTCGCTGGATTGGAGATGACGTTTCCACTTTTCATTGAAGACAAATGGAACTACGGCGAAAGAGAGATGGGATGGATGTTCATGGTTATGGGGGCGATTGTGGTGCCACTACAAGGTGGGTTGCTCGGTTGGTTAATCAATAAGTTTGGGGAACGGCGGATCGTTCTTACAGGGTTGCTGCTCAACGCGCTCGGCATGGCACTATTGCTCACAGCCTACTCCTTTGCATCGCTTACTTTGTACCTCACCATCGCAGGCATCGGTAATCAATTGATCCGTCCAACGAATACATCGTGGATTTCTAAGCAGACTCGGATTGGTCAAGGCGCGGCTATCGGTATTATGGATGCCTTTCTAAGTTTAGGGCGCATTTTGGGACCGCTGCTCGGCGGCTGGCTCTACGCGAAGGAGGCGTATCCTTACGCGGTACTGGCTGGCATCTTGGTCATTGCGACGCTTTGTCTGTATCTCCCTTTGCGCCGAATTAGAGATGAAGTCGTATCCATTTCACAACAGTCAGAGTCGTAATGCCACTGCTAAAAGTAGACAAATCCTCAATGCGGGACGTTCCAGAGGAAAATTGCACCATCCTGACTGCCACTTGCGAGCGTGTTCCCATCCGCTGAAAACACCAAGGCATTTACCCAATCAACATGCCCTTTGAGCGTAGACAATTTATTCCCGGTGGCAACATCCCACAGCTGAATGGTTCCGTCCCGGCTTCCACTTGCAAGAATCTTGCTATCTGGAGAGAATGCTAAAACGTTCTCGGGATTGTTTTCTCCTTTGATAGATGTTAGCAGACTACCGGTCGCAATATTCCACAATTGAATCTTATAAATCCTAATAGAACTGCTAACGCTTGCGAGGATTTTACCGTCCGTGGAGAACGCCAAGGCACGGGTCTTGCCTGGTTCGAGCTTTAATATTTCGGTCCCAGTGCTTGTTTCCCACAGTCGAATGGTTCCATCATCACTTCCACTCGCAAGTGTTTGTCCCTCAGCGGTGAATGCCAGTGCGTTAACGGTATCTGTATGTCCTTTGAGCGTGAGATTCACCGTCCTATGCGGAATATTCCATAAATGCAAGGTGAATCGGTAATCCTTAGTAGCCTTTTTTGAATTTAGAGCCGTAGCCAGCATACTCCCATTTTGAGAAAACACAACTACACCAATTGCTCCAGTGGTAGAACTTGATGAGTTTTGCACTCCGGAAAGCTTCGGTAACTCTCCTAAATATGATTCCACAGGTAAATCAGACAGTTTATCCCCGGTACGTGTATCCCATAAACTCAACGTGCTGCGGACACCTTCTTTAATGAATGGACCGCGGGTCCGTTTCTTAAATGAGAAACTTTTTACACTGTTTAGTGTGCTACCGTCTGGAGAAAATACCACAGCGTTAATCCAAGCATTCGTATCTACACGGTTAGAAAGTTGCGTAAAGGTCCGCGCATCCCACAACATAATTGTGTTAATATGTCCGCTCGCCAAGCGAGTACTGTCGGGTGAAAACGCCAACGCACCAAACTTCCGAGTATGTGCTGTGGAAAAAACAGACACCTCGGCACCAGTGTTAGTGTTCCAGATTCGTATCTCACCGTTTGGATTTGCCGCTACAACTGTCTTAGCATCTGGTGAAAATGCTAACGTATGAATTGGGATGCGTAAGTCCTCACCAAGGGTCGTACGAAGTATTTTCGTTGCAACATCCCACAACTCAATTTCACCAGATTGCTTCTGACAAGCCAAAGTTTTACCATCTTGAGAGAATTTAAGTATCCCCCACATCTTTGCATTTTGCGTCAAAGTTTTTAGCGATTGTCCAATAGGAACATCCCATAAACAGATTGGAGCGTTCGCATAGTTAGCAACAAGGTGCGTGCTATCCGGTGAAAATACCAGCTGGCTGACACGCTCTTTGGCACCTTGAAACGTTTTCTGGAGTTTCCCCGTAGTGGCATCCTTCAACCGAATTTTGCCATTCTCATAGCCGACTGCATAAAGACCGTTATCATGATTTTTATTAAGATATATACCAGCAGTGGTAACCTCGTATCCGAACGCGGATCTCAATACGTCTCCAAACCCGTCTGAAGATTTTGGGTTGAAGTTCTTTATTTCCAACCCGGTTGTAACATCCCATAATCGAACCGAGCCGTCGTAATTTTCACAGAGAAGAGTTTTATTATCTTCAAGAATTCTAAGTGCATTTATTCGTGCCCTTTGTCTTTTAATGGATTTCAAAAATTTGCCTGTGGCAACATCCCAGATTAGGATTGTGTCATACATGCCGTTCACTAATGTTTTACCATCTGGCGAGAATGCCACGAGCCCCGTTTCTGAGACATGATCGGTAAATAGGGCAAGCTCAGCACCGGTCTGAGCATCATAAAGCCAAATACCAGTAGCACTACCGACTGCAATTTGAGTCCCGTCGGATGAAAAACTTATACCACGGATTTCCCCTTTGCTGAGACGTGCCTTTGCCCCTTCGGGTAATTTCCATTGCGTACTGTCTTGGGCTATTCCGCTGCCAAGGAATACAGTATAGATTGACAACAAAATGAGAGTGGCAAGTATATGTTTCATCTTCACGGTTTTTCTCCTTCAGGTAATGGCGGTAAACGGTGTTCTACGCGCCGTGTATTGTATTCAAGCCGATACCGACGATGCACTTTATCATCTGGATAATGCTCGGTATTCGGATACGGATAGGCGGACATCCCGTGAAACGGCAGCGGTTCAACTGTCTGTGATGTGAGTGTATTGATGTCGCCGTCTTTGTCCCACCCGTCGCTATAGAGGATAAAATCTCGCACCCACCCCGGTTTTAATTCAGGGAGACGTGCGACATCAAATTCCACTGTGATTTCGTCACCAGCATTGAGGATAACATACATATCGTCAACCGCCTGTAGTAACGGATTGACATCACCGTAGCGGGTGTAATACCCTGCGAGGTCGCGCCATTGGGCATCTGTTGTTACTTTCTGGTAATCAAAAAGGTGCGGTGCGTGCGGGCTCGGACGATACATTTCGGAGAAGCCGCGGTAATGCAAATCCGCGCTATCGGGATTCAACGTTGTTAGCTCTATCGGTACGTCTTGTGCGCCGACAGTGAAAAACGCCGCGTCCCAGTAAATCTGCATATCGGTCTTAACGCGAACGTGTCGGTCATCCGACAGAAATTTGCCTGTTAGGTCAACAGTAATCGTCTTGTTTTTACCTGCCGGCAGCCCAATCATATCAATAACGGACTTCCATTGTCCTGTTTCATCTTT
Organism: Candidatus Poribacteria bacterium; assembly: GCA_009843785.1. Lineage (GTDB taxonomy): Bacteria > Poribacteria > WGA-4E > WGA-4E > WGA-3G > WGA-3G. The sequence continues at coordinate 4,247 of VYCT01000063.1, forward strand.
TACAGAAACTGAAGGAAAACTCGGATTAATTCCGGGATTTTGGAACAAAGCAAGGTTGATACTGGTGTCCGTTGGGAATATCCATCCACTGAGGAACAGTGTCACAGGTGTGTCATTGGGAACATCACCGAGGTCAAGAACGATCGCATGCGGTTCGACGACACCTTGGTAGGGCCCTGGTCGGTGTTCAACGGCGTAGTGGTAATCAAACGTTTTTAACGCATCGGACACATCTTCACCGCGATGGTTAACCGCAGATTTCGGGTGTAACTTCTCTTTGACACCGTAAACCTTGAATTCTGCAAACGGTGGTGGTGTGTATTGTTCATTTACGAAAATGTCGGTGCCTGCTGGGTGATCGACGGCTATCAGTTTAACTTCGTCAAAATAGGCGGTTTCCCATAATTCTTCTGTAATTTGAATAGAGTACCTACCAGATTTGGGTCGTATCTGTGCTCCTGAAATTTTCACGAAATCCTTCGTTTCATCAGGTGCAACGAATCCCATTGAGGTGACGAGTCCTAACGGCGCACGCCAGAGCAGATCGGTGACGAATTGATACTGTTTACCATCATAAACGTATAGAAAAGGACAGGAACCTTTCAGTATCTGCTTCTCCAGAATCCGTTGTCTTGACTGCGGTTTGATGACGTTCTGCGGTACGCCGTTCGTCCAGACAACACGCACAACATCTGCCGCGTCAAACGCACCCAACCCGAAATGGGAGACTTGTTCGGATACATACTGCAGTTGATACAGATCACCGACTTTCACCTCTAATTTCGAGCCGATACCGTCCCTATTCACTTTGTTGTTTCCTGAAGTGATACCTTCCAGTCGGACCTGTATATAGTTATTTCGGTTGCCACCGTTGTTCTGCAATGCGCGGAGTTCTCCTTTGCCATTGATGAAAAATAGGTCTAGATCACCGTCATTGTCGTAATCTCCAACGGCTCCAGCGGTTGCATTATAGAGAGTTGTCCCGTCTGCTGTAACATTTTCTATTAAAGGGTAGGGTTCCATAAACTGTCCGGTGCCGTCGTTTCGGAATAAGAACATTCCATCTTTACCACCCACCCAGAGGTCAACAAATCCGTCGTTATCGTAATCTATGTTTTTCAATAGCGTGGGTGACAGATCACGCACACCCGCCTCTAACCGCGGATCGTCTACAAAACTTCCATCCCCTCTATTGAGGTAGAGGTGGATCCGATCTGCTGTAGATAAGAAAATATCAATGTCTCCGTCGTTGTCATAATCACCGATAGCCGCTGCAGTATAATGCATATCTTGCGGGATGCCTGTTTCGTTGGAAATGCCGCGGAGTTTGCCTTGGCGGAGGTTATCGTAGAGGGTGCATCCTGTTTCCTGATGTGTAACAAAAATATCTATATCGCCATCGTCATCAAAATCAGCGGAAAATGCCTCGGTGGGGGCAGATTCTCGTGCGGGTGCGTCATTTACAAAGGTTTGTTCTGTAACATCAGTGAACGGCTCATCATCTTCATTTTCATCATCATCTTCATTTTCATCATCACTATTATTCCGATACATCGTGATGTCGGTTCGTCCTGAAAAAAGATCCAGATCGCCATCGTGGTCAAAATCGACCGGGTGGAGTATACCAAACTCTGTTGCTGCCTGCTCATATTCAACGATGGAAGATAGTCCCCAATCTCCTTCAGATGCATGAAAATCAGTTATTCCGTTAAGGGTTTGCAGTAAAAAATTTTGTGTCCCATCTTTATTCAGATCCGCAAAAGCTACAATGTGTGGATTGAAAGTAATCTGCTCTGCGACTTGAAACTGTTGCATGGATGCAGGCTGCCCCCCGGTATTGTAATAGAGCATGCCTGTTGCCGTTATATACACGTCAAGGTTTCCGTCGCCATCATAGTCAATAAGTGAAACTTCCATAGTATCGGTTGCTGGACTTTCCACATCAGCAAGTCCAAGTTGTTCAGTAACATCCACAAATTCCACCTCAATCGGTAGCGTCTGCTTAGCGATGATTCGTGCGCGAAACCCCGCACTGAATGTCTCTATGGGATGCCCAAGGATGTCAGTCACCAATTCGCCGATGCCTTGCTGGTAGCGTGGACTTGCTCGGTGCAAGTTCTCAAAAATTCGGACATTTCGTGTAGCAAGTTTCAAGTCACCTTTCTCTATCGCTTCTATTCCTTGTGTGAGGTATGCGAGTTTTTCTGCATCGGTATCGCCTAAAAGGAGCATTAGGTACTGACAGAGGTCTGCAGCGGCTTCGAGTTGCTCTTGCGCTAACAAGCCGAGTGTCAACTTCATCAGTACAACGATATTCACAGGTGATCGGGCATGCAGTTCCTGAAGATGCCAAACAGCCTCTCGTTGGGCTTCTGGATCGTTTCGTTGCCCAAGATAGTGGCGGACCAGTTTGTAACGAAACTCCAATTCGTCGGGGGCTAACTGGACGGCTTCCTGCATCGCCGCCACCGCTAAATCAGTCTTTCCTTGCTGCAATTGATAGACTTCGGATAAGATGAAGTGTAACTGGCTATCCACCGGTGCGACAGCGATGCCGCGCTTTACCGCTTCTTCGGCGGCATCTGCCTCCTGTAGGCGTAAGTGTGCGACAGCGAGATTACCGTAACCGATCGCTTCATTCGGAAGCAGTTCAATCAGTGCGGTAAACGCCTCAACAGCCTTTGAGGGTTGCGATTCCTCCAGATATGCCAACCCCAAATTCTGATGTCGGATCGCTGCTTCAATGATCTGGGTGCTGTTCATCTCTTGCGTCCATCCTATTGGGACAGCAAAACACCATACCAACAGCAGGATATACTTCAAACACTTTTCTATACTTGGAGACAGAAATCTCAACATCATGCATTTTCCTCTTTCTGAATATCTTCTGCGGTTTCCACGATTGCCTGTTGTATGGTCCGCCGTCTTAGTGCGAGTGAATCTTCGAGTTGCTTGAGGTGAAGCAACCACGACTCCTTAGAATCGCCTTCTTCCGTGCCGAACCCGTCCGTTATAGAGAGCCGAATATATTTCAACCGTTCCGTCTGTAGAACCTTCATCTGCGTGTCGTAGTCTTCAACGCCGGATTCTAAGAGGGTAATCAGTTCACGTATTTTTTCCAATGTGTGTCTCCTTTTAAGTTGTATTTTCGTAGTTGGTATACCAAGGCGAGATGTAAAATAGTTTACCTGATTTCATGTTTGCAATCAAATGAAAATTGATTCCTTTGTCACTTACCCCCATTTTTTTCTGAAGGTTTGTGGTGAAAGGTTTTTAGT
>VYCT01000280.1 GCA_009843785.1 Candidatus Poribacteria bacterium
CCTGGGTACCCAGGGCCGGTAGGTTCGGAATGTAATACAAGGAATGGATTTAGTCTATTCCCAGACTAAATCCCCTAACCGAACCGGGTACTCCACGGCAACCTTGAAGACTTCAAAACCCTCTTGAATCCTGTAGGGATGGTATCTGTGGAGAAAAACTGACCGCCTCTACACCATTGACTTTTCAATTCTTCGTTGTTATACTGACCCAAAGGCAGGTACAAAACCGATGCTTCAAAAGTTTTTATTTTTTTTGCTACTATTGTTATCTGTCGGTATACTGCATTCGAGTACACCGATTTCCGCACACGATGCTTTCTATCCACACCATCGCGAGGATTTTGAGAACATGGCACGCCGTCGCGAATTACGAACAACTGTCCTTCTCAGCACGGTTGTTTTTCTCTGTGTGCTTGGGGCAGTCGTCTATGTTGCCTTGCGAAGAAGTACAGATGATACTGATGTTGACGACGTTGATGCGAAAACGGTTCAGAAACGCTTGAGGGATGCCGCAAATAGAGCCGCGCGTGCTGCGCGACAGGTCCTTGATACCACGGGTGATGTCGCGGAAGCTGCCACAGCATGCTTTACAACCTATGCTGAGGCATTTGGTGTAACGTGGCGGCCACCTTCTTATGAACAGCGTCGTCCTGAATCAGTGCCGTACCAGATGCGATGTAAAATTGGGGTGGATGTTCTCACCCTCAGCATTGATACGCAAGTCGTTCAATTGAAGGTAGAGCACACACCGTCTAAAGTAGGTTTGAGCTCGCAAGAAGCATCGAAAAGTGTGAGTGCAACTGTTGTAATGAAAAGATCGGGCGAGGGAGCCGAATAGGGGTGTCGGTTACGTCGTGAGTCGATTGATGAGTGAAGCACTATAACCTGCCCCGAAACCGTTATCAATGTTAACAACGGTGACACCGGACGCGCAGCTGTTTAGCATGCCTAACAAGGCAGCGAGTCCACCGAAACTTGCACCATAGCCGATGCTGGTCGGGACAGCAATGACAGGACAATCCACCAAACCTCCAACGACGCTCGGAAGCGCGCCTTCCATCCCCGCAATAACGATGATAACGCGGGCTGTCAGAAGTTTTTCGTGGTTGCTGATGAGGCGGTGTAATCCTGCTACACCGACATCGTAAAGGCGTTCCGGTGAGTTGCCCATCATCAGTACCGTTTCAGCGGCTTCCTCTGCGACTGGTAGGTCGGACGTGCCGGCAGAGACAACGAGAATCCCCGGTGTACCTTCTTCCTCAGATTCGGAAACGCTAATCGTGCGCCCGAGGGCGTTATAGCGTGCCGCAGGTTGGATGGCTTTTACAGCTTCATACATGTCGGGGGTGGCGCGTGTTGCAAGGAGGGGGTGCCCAGCAGCGAGAATGCGTTCACTAATCTGCTTGACATGTTCAACGGTCTTCCCTTGACAAAAAATGACTTCCGGGAACCCTGTACGCAGCTGACGATGGTGATCAATTTTTGAGAACCCTAAATCTTCAAATGGAAGCGTGCGAAGAGATTGCAGCGCGTCATCCACTGCAATCTCTCCACCTTTAACTTCTTCAAGCAGGGTTCTTAACTTTTCAATTTCCATTCATTTAACGATACGTACATCCACTGCTCGTAACATTTGTAAGGGCGGGACGGGTCCCACCACAATTAAAGTTAGCATCTTGGAAAGAGACCATTAGGCTTTGTCAGTAGCCTCTTCGTCGGTTCCGCCATTGCCGCCAACGCCCGGGATGGACTCGGCAATTTTAGCGCGGACATCCGCAGAAACTTTACGACCTGCTTCTACGGCAGTCTTTACCTGTTCACCTGCTTCATGGAGACGTTCTTTTGAGGTATCTACGATGTCGTGAACGCTCTCTTTGCCCTGTTCCACGAGGGTCTGAGCACCTTCTCGTGCGCTACTCGCAGCTTGGTGCGCGAGTTCAACCGTCCGGTTTTTCGCGTCAATTGAGGTGTCGCGAATTTTCTGTCGGGTCTCCTTACCGGAACTCGGTGCATAGAGCAAACTGACCACCGCGCCTGCCATAAAACCGGTGAAAAAAGCGAAGACCATTGTTAGCCCGTTGTTCTGTCCATTATTGCTCATTTTTTTATCCTTTCTACTCGGTTAAGCCTATTTTGATGCTGCTTACAAGCCAAAACTTATGAATTAAAATGGGGCCACTTGCAAGCCAAAACTTAGTGTTAAAGTTTACGAAAATCAGCGTTAAAAGTTTCAATTCTTATGTTTATCTCTTAGTGTAATTTAAGAATGCGCTCCATCATAATTAAACGTTTAAGGCTTCATGAAGTTGACATTCAGCCTTTGCCGTATTCGTTTATTCGTTAGGCGCGTCGTCTATCGGTGTCCCTTCTTCTGGATCATGTGGCTGTGTGGCAGTGAAACTGTCCCATCCCGCTTTGATGCCTTGCCACAAACTGACGATATCTGCAAGTGAAACCGCTATCTGATTCCGGAAAAACGTGGCCTGTTCAATTGTCTGTCCAGAAAAACCGCTCACTTTCTGAACCAGTTCTTCAAGTTGTTGAATGCTTTGATTCAGGGCACCACTCATTTCTTGGATATTATGCACTGTCGGTTGAATTTCCGATTCGCTGATCCCTTGTAAGGATGCCGTCAACCCGTTTAAATTTTGTAGCAGTTCGGGCAGCTCCTCATTGACCGCTTTCACCGTCTTATCCACATCAGTAATCAATTCCCCAATTTCTTGGTTGACCATGTTTTCTACGGAGTTCAAAGTGTTTCGGATGCTATTTAGCGAATTGCGAAAACTACCAACTGCTGCGCAGAGATACCCCGCCAGGGCTGTAAGCGCAAGTAGCAAAACACCGAGGCTAAATTTCCAAAAAATAGAACCCATAAAACTCCAATCCATAATTCCCCCCTTATACGATCGCTGTAGAACACTACGCTATGATAGATGAATTGTCAGGCGTATTTACTTTGAAGGACGCGTATCCTACACACTTAAGTTTGAAGTTGTTTTTTTACAATATCACCCGCAGCATCAATCGCGGCGTTCACTTTGCTCGGATTTTTGCCGCCACCTTGCGCGAGTTCAGGACGACCCCCACCGCGACCGTCTGCTAACTGTGTTAATTCAGCAATAATTTTGCCTGCCTGCAAACCACGATTTTTCACCAAGTCTGAGGTTACACCCACCACAAAGGCGACCTCGTTTCCAGTCACAGCCGCAAGTGCAACAACACCCGATTCTAAGCGGTTCTTGAGTTCGTCAACGAGCCGACGCAATCCGTCTCTATCTGTATCAGTAACACACGAAGCGACAACCCGAATATCTTCTACAAGTGTCGCTTCTTTGACTAAAGCATCAACGTTACCGAGCGCGTGTTGGCTCTTGAGTTCCTGAAGCTGCTGTTCCAATTCGCGTTGTTCTTGCAATAGCCGTTCGATCCGTTCGAGCAAATCCGTTTTGGGTGCTTTTAACAGACCCGCCGCGTTAGAAAGCAGCGCAGTCTCTTCTTGAATATTAACCGCCGCTGCATTTCCGGTCAGTGCCTCAACGCGCCGGACACCTGCGGCGATGCTGCTCTCACTCATAAGTTTCACGAAACCGAGTTCGCCAGTCGCACCGACATGCGTGCCACCGCAGAGTTCAACGCTATAGTCGCCAGCTTGCACGACGCGGACGATATCTCCATACTTATCCCCGAAGAAGGCTAACGCGCCTTTTGCTTTTGCGGCGTCCAGCGACATTTCATTGATAGAAAGCACATCATTGCCACGAATTTTTTCGTTGACGAATGCCTCAATCTCGCGTAACTGCTCCGCTGAAACAGATTCGTAGTGGGAAAAGTCAAATCGGAGTCTACCGGCTTCAACGAGTGAACCTGCCTGCCCGACATGTGTTCCGAGTATTTGCCGTAATCCGCTGTGTAGGAGATGTGTAGCGGTGTGGCTCACTGCAACGGCACTTCGGTGTTCGGTATCAATTTTTGCTTGCACAGCGGTATACGGTGTAATCTCACCTGCAAGTACCTTACACTTATGAACAATTAGGTCTGCCGAGGGTCTGAGTGTGTCTTGGACAGTCAACTTTGCATTTGGACTCTCAATTGTACCGGTATCGCCAACTTGTCCGCCAGACTCGCCATAAAAGGGAGTGCGATTCAGCAACACGAATACTTCGTCTCCCTCTTGCGCACTGCCTACAGATTCTGCATTCGCAATTAGAGTGACAATCTCTGCATCAATGCTGTCTTGTGTATAACCAACAAATTCCGTCTCGCCATACTCTTTAAGGACTTCTGCATAGATAGAAATCTCTTCATCTTTAGTACCGCCTCTCGCCTCCCATGCTGCCCGTCCACGCGCGCGTTGCTCCTCCATGCTATCTGCAAAGCCTGCATCGTCTACAGTAAATCCGCGTTCACGGGCAAGCATCTGGGTCAAATCGAGCGGGAAACCGAACGTATCGTGTAACTCAAAGGCACGCTTGCCATCAAGTTCGGTGTTGTTTTCCGTTGTGAGTGTATCAAACGATTGGTCGAGGTGTTCTAAGCCGCGTTCAATCGTCTGATGAAAGCGATTTTCTTCTCCTTGGATCGTGCGGGTAATAAATTCACCCCGTGGGAGAACATCAGGAAATACATCACCGAGCAATTCGATAACGTTATCAACAAGTCGGTAGATAAAAGCTTCGTCCATCTCTAATTTTTTGCCGTAAAGCACAGCGCGCCGCAAAATTCGGCGGATGACATAACCGCGCCCTTCGTTAGACGGCATGACACCATCCCCGATTGCGAACGTCAGACACCGGATATGATCAGCGATGACCCGATGTGGTAAACCGCGTTCATCATCAAAGTAGGCAGTGTCTGTCATATCAGCAATAGTCGACAAGAGCGGGGTAAAGAGGTCCGTCTTATAGTTTGAATCGACACCTTGCAATATGGAGGTAATCCGCTCAAAGCCCATGCCTGTATCTACGTGTGTTGCAGGCAGCCGTTCAAGCGCACCGCTTTCGTTCCGATTGTATTGAATAAACACCAGATTCCAGATTTCTCGGAACCGATCGCTGATGTTCGGACCGGTGTTCGGGTCATTCGCAGTTTCAGGATAGGCTTCAACACCCATATCAACGAAAAGTTCGCTGCAGGGGCCGCAAGGGCCCGTCTCTCCCATTTCCCAAAAATTGTCCTTATCGCAGCGACGGATACGCGAGCGCGGAAGATCCGTCTCTTGGAGCCAAAATTGCTCTGCTTCGTCATCTTCAAGATAGACTGTTGCCCAGAGAAGTTCCTTTGGAATCTGCCAGAGTTCAGTTACCAATTCCCATGCAAAGGCAATCGCTTCTTGTTTGTAATAGTCGCCAAACGACCAATTTCCAAGCATCTCGAAGAAGGTATGGTGACTTGGCGAATAACCGACCTCTTCAAGATCGTTGTGTTTACCGCTAACGCGTAAGCATTTCTGCGTATCAACGGCGCGCGTGTACTCCCGCTGCCCGATACCGAGAAACACATCTTTGAATTGGTTCATGCCGGCGTTAGTAAACAATAACGTCGGGTCATCTGCAGGTATCAAGGAGGCACTGGGGACGATCGCGTGTCCGTGTTTGCGGAAGTATTCTAAGAAACTATCTCTGATTTCATCTGATGTCATGTGTAGAATTTACCCCTATTATTTCTATTCCAAATTATAGTTAATTCTTGTAGAGAAGTCAAGAGAAAAACAGATGCAAAGATGCGGTTTGGGGTGCTTGTATAGAATGCCGCGCGTTAGAAAATCTGTTCAAGCACGTGCCGAACAATGTCGGATCCGAACCCGCGCCGCGCCAAGAATCCGTGGAGCCGTCGCTTAGCGACATGCGTTGGCAGTCGTTTATACTGTTTCGCTCGTTTTTGTGCGATTTCAAGCGCGACTTTTGTTTCGTCTTCGGTTTTTACCGTCGCTATAACCTGTTCGGCGGTCTCTCTGTCGATCCCTTTGTCAACCAGTTCACGCTTAAGGAGCGTTTTCCCCCTCGGATTTGATTTCTGCCTGCGGACTATCCAATTTTCAGCATACTTGCGATCGCGAATATGTCCGGAGCGAATCAATTCCGCGACAGATGTTTCAATCGCGTCGGTTGAGAAACCTTCTCGTTCCAGTTTCCGTTCTATTTCACTTTTGGTATACGTTTTCCGTTTTACTGTAGGGCGGGAAGCTTCCGGTTCATCTGTTGTTGTCTTATCTTTCTCTTCACGTAGCAATCTGAGCGCGTAAATCTTTGCGCGCATCACTTCATCAGCTGCTACTATCTTTTTGATAGTATCGGCTTCAATCTCTAAACCGATACGCAGCCCAAATTTTTCGACCAGGGATGCGTGAATCACAACAAAAGGGGCACCATCGAGAAAAAGGTGTTGATGTGAAGGCAATTCAGGTGCTATCTGAATATCCGTAATTTTCTGTTTCATAGCAGCTCTCGGCTTTCGGAGACCGCCAGCCGTCAGCGGTCAGAAACCTGAGTCAACGCTGAATGCATATATGGCGTTCAGCGGGTAGGAGCTGTGGCGGTTACCATTTCTGATACTGCCACAGGTTCCCTCTTTGCCGAAAGCCGACTGCTGACGGCTATGCGTCTATTCGCCCCCATTGCTGCCCGCCCAGAGCGCACCGCGCTGTAGGAGCGTTCCAAACATGTCATGTTGACACGCTGAGGCATCATGACCGAGCGCGAGGTAGAAAACTTTACCTTCGCCCCAATTCTTTGTCCATGCCACGGGGGCTGCGGCACCTTTCCACAACGCTGATGCCAGTATATGATTCCGAGGATCATAATCGAGGATGTACTGCTCGTCCGTCACGACGAATTCGTCAAGGCCTTCAGTGATTTCGTGCTCGCTATCAACGATGCTGACTTGGTAGTCACGGTAGCGCGGATGTGTAACAAAATAGCCACCGACCATTGAGCGGTATTCTGGACAGCCACGGAACGAATCTGCCGCTGAATGGACACCGACATATCCCTTACCGGAAGCGATATGGTTGAGCAAACCATTCTTTTGTGCGTCCGAAATCTCGCCGACTGTGTAATAGAAAACGATTAGATCGTACGGGTCCAAATTCGGTGAGACGAGCGCGTCGAGGTCTTCCTCGACTCTCGTAATCTCAAATTCATCTCGTTGTGAAAGCGAATTCACGATTGCGTCGCTACACCCTTTCCAATCATGAATCGCGCCACCTGCAAAAACAAGTGTATTAATTTTTCCCATGGGTTTAATTAGCCTCCTTGCTATATGATATTGCTATTATATCACACGTGCAGAAATGCAGGCAATCTTTTTTCAGGCATTTAAAGAGCCATACCAAACACTCTGTGCTGACAGTTGACTATCTTCTCTGATTTGCATCACAAAGGGGCTTATGATATAATTTCGGAAAAAATATGACTTTTACCCTTAACTTTTCCGATTTCATCTCTATAATTAAATTATAGTTTGGACAGTTTCTGTT
>VYCT01000279.1 GCA_009843785.1 Candidatus Poribacteria bacterium
TGTTTATTTCTTTTATTATATTCTTATTACATTTACGCTTGAATCAATCCAACTTACAGTTGACGATCTGAAGGATGTCGCGGCGCGCCATGCCTCAGCCCAAGAGCTCTATTCGCCAACAGCGCCAAAGCCGCCTGTCGCACAATTCGGCTGGCGCGACAGATGGTGGTTGAACAACTCAGCGGCACAGCAGGTCGCTATTAATTACTGGTTCTTCGAGTCGCACGACGAAGCATGCACAGCGGCCGATGACGGTAGACTTCGGCTCGCAGCAAAGACCGTGTCGAAATTTGGTGGACATGAATCTATCTACCAACCTCCACTGAGTGACGAACATGGTCTGGGCGATGTGGTATGGCAGGCTGGTGCGAATTTCTTGTTCGTTCAAGAGACCGTTGTTGTGCTGGTAGCGGAAATTGGAGGGCGAGTTTCCGAAGAAACGACCCTCCGCATTGCGCAAATGGTCCTTGAGAAAATCAACGATGCAGTTATCAGTCATCAGTTATAAGTCGTCAGTTAAGAGGTTTCTGTCCGCAGATGTCTTTTGGTAACTGTTAGCACCGCGATTTGGTAACGACGATTACCAAGGGATACCCTACAATCAGACCCCGAACTGAAAACTGGTAACCGATAACTATTTCCGCGTTCACCAACTTGTTCCAACCTAATAGTCTTGATACCATGTTTCGGACTGCTTGGCAACTTGAACGTTTTCGGAACCACCGAATTGGCGATGCTCAAACCAGGGTAGCGCGTTTTCCGCTGCAGCGTTCGCATTCTTGAAGTTTGTCGTCGCTTCGTTGTCAAGGAATTTCTGAACTGCCTCGGTATCAGGATAGTATTGGACTGCATCTTTCCAGATGGCTCGCCCACAGAGGAAGCCGCTTGCGCCAGCACCGGTTGCGAGGTTAACATTTTCAATGAATTCCTGAATATCTACACCGGCACTGAGAATCACCCACGGTAACGTGGAAGTCTCGTCTAATTTCTGGCAGATTTCCTTCACCTCGGCGAGTTCATACGCCGAGTCTCCTGCATAAAAATCAGCCTCCTGATAATCGGCAGTATATTTCAGGTCTGCGGGGAATTCCAATTTCAGGATGTCCACTTTGTAACTTGGGTCTGTGAACTCCTGAACACTCCGAATAACAAGGTCAGGTTTCTGCTTTGCGAACCCAACACTTTTCGCCGTACCTTCGAGGGCGTAACTCACCAATTCTAATAGAAACGGCAGGTCCTGTTTTTCACACTCGTCGCCAACATGACGCACAAAGGCTTGCTGGTGCTTGAGCGTTTCCGGGGAGGCATCGGGATGGTAATAGGCAAGAAGTTTAATAGCATCTGCGCCTGCCCGTTGTGCTTTCGCAATGGTCCAGTTTTCAATTGGATTAGAGAGGCGTTCGTTTTCAGCAACGCCTTCGCTGACATAACCTGATTCTTCATAAGCGAGGAGCAAGGCGACATCCCGCGGGATTTCGTTAATGGAATAGGGATGCCCGTAAATCGGGTCGGTGAGAACTGCGGTGGCATTTGGGGCAAGGACGCGGGTAATTAAAGTTTTGAGTGCAGCGACATCTTCATATTGGACATCTGTTTTGTCCGTGTTCAGTGCGTCTGCGAGTGCTTGTACCATGGAGCCGCGCTGATCAATCGCCATCATTTTAAAGCGTCCATTGGCATCAGCGAGTTTCATGATACCTCGCAATTTTCCAGAGGAAATATCGTTCATTGACTTCTCCTTTTTTAGTAGTTGTCAGTTGTCAGTTGTCAGTACGATTTTTTTCTCCGAAAAAAATCTTTCAGTTGCCAGAAAGAGGCTTTGCGATTATCAAAACTTCTTTTACGGGTCATCGGTTTTCGGTTAAAGAGGGGTATGGTTTAATCAGATACCTCTCTAACTGACAACTGATAACCGAAAACTGAAAACTACTCTAACTGACAACTGATAACCGAAAACTGAAAACTATTTAATATTCCCGTTCAACGAAAAAATTAATTAATGCTAAAAACAGCTGCTTTGCTTGTCCATCAGGGAGATGCGTAAAATTATTTTTAAACCTTCCAGCAGCTTCCTGTAAGAGTGCCTGAGACCGCCGTTGTGCGTACGTAATAGATTTATATTTGAGCATCAACTGGAGTACACTCTCGACCTCTGTTTCCGTTTTTTCTTCACGCGGACGTGCCATAATGTCAATCACATGCTGTGCTTCGGCAGCGGTGCAGGCATTGATAAGGTGAATGAGAACGAGGGTGCGTTTGCCTTCACTAATATCGCCTGCGATCTCTTTTCCGTACCGACCGACATCACCGATGAGGTTCAGGACATCGTCTTGAATCTGGAAAGCGACGCCAAGGTCTTTACCGAGTTCGACGAGTCCATCTATTTCTGTTTCACTTGCGCCGCCGATGATCGCCCCGACACGGCATGGCGTGATGCAGGTATACCAAGCCGTCTTTTGTATGCACATCGTCAGGTAGTCGTCTTCGGCGAGATTCCATCGGTTATGGCTGACCCAACTCAATTCGATGTGCTGTCCTTCAACAACTTGGTTACTGAGTTGTATAAATTCCGATAAGATGCGGAAAGCGAGTTCGTGTCCAAGAATTTCGGTGTTTCGGTGCAGCATTTCCCACATCTTGCAGTGGAGCGCATCCCCGACATTGATCGCCATCGGAATCCCGTGCTTTTGATGAAGGCATGGCTCCCCTCTCCGGAGTTCGGATCCGTCTTCAATATCGTCATGGATGAGGAGCCAATTCTGGAGGAGTTCAAGAGAGGCAGCAGTATTGACAGCGCGCTGTGGGTCACCGCCGAACACCTCACACATCAGCATGCAGAGCGCGGGCCGCAACCCTTTCGCGGCGCGGCGTGGATAATCTAACATCATCCGGTACAACTGATGCACATCCGGGTGCTCATGCGCAGTCGGGAGAAAGTCAAAGATACAGGCATCAACCTTACTTTTAATATCGCTGAGGTACGTAGTGACAAGGTGTTTTGTTGGTGAGATATCTTGTCCGTTTTTCTGCATTGCTTCCTTTACATTTTGCGCCGTTCTCTTGGTTTACGCAACCCTCCCTGTTTCCTGGTGTTCTTGAGCCCAAACGCCAGACTCCATCAAGCGTCGGTTTACGGATTTTGCTTTAAAATTATACCACACCGTAAGGCGAAAATCAAATTTTTCAGTAAGCATTGGAACCTTCTTCGTTCGCAACACCTCTACGCTTCATCTAAATCGATGGCGACGAATCGGTATCCGAGGGGTTTTATCCGTTCAATCAAGGTTTCTCGCACTTGAAGGGCGCGCGCAAATTGGGCATCCGAGACCTGTATGCGTAAGACAGGGTCGTGGTCAAAGAGCGACACATTTTCAATCTGGAATTCGTGGAGGATCTGTTTGATTTGGGTTAATGCTGCAGCACTGTCGTCTTGCAAGGGCGTGTTATTTTTTTGCATCTCAGGAACGTCGCCTCCAGTCACTACCTGCCATGAAGCCGCCATCAACAAAGACCATTTGCCCGGTAACGAAGTCCGAAGCGTTAGAGGCGAAGAAGATGGTTAAACCTGCCAGGTCCTCAGGCTCGCCCCACCGATAGGCGGGTGTCCGATTGAGGATCCATTCATTTCGATTGTCCTCACGTGCGGGGGCAGTCATCTCTGTTCTGATGAAGCCGGGGGCGATGCCATTTACCTGAATGTTGTGTTCTGCCCATTCCACGGCGAGAAGTTTTGTTAATTGGAGCAGCCCCCCCTTCGCCGCTGTGTAGGCGACGCTTGTCGGCAATCCGATGGCTGAGGTCAGCGACAAAGTATTGATGACCTTGCCTGATTTCTGCTCTTTCATGACAGTGCCACAGGCTTTTGCGAGGAAGAACGCGCCTTTTAGATTGACATCGGTGACGAAATCCCAATCCGCTTCGGTGAATTCCAGCGCAGGATTGCGGACATTGACCCCGGCGTTGTTGACGAGTACATCAAGTCTGCCGAAAGTCTCTACGGTCTGTGCAACAAGTGCGTCAATCTCTGTGAGATTGCTGACATCCGCCTGAATGGGAAGGATTTTTCTGTCGGTTTCGTTAGCAATCCGTTCAGCGATGGGTGTCAGCGTCTCTATTTTTCTGCCGACAATCACGAGATCCGCACCAGCCCCGGCAAGCCCTTCCGCCATTGCGAGCCCAATGCCGCGACTCGCGCCGGTAACGAGGCTTACCTTACCGTCCAATTGAAATTGCTGGATCATACCCGTAGCAGATTTTTGATTCATGTTTTGACTCCAATCTCAGGTGTGATTACTCCGCTGGACCATCCTGCTTTACATACTGATGCAATAGGTCCGTACCAATTACCTTTATTTCCCCGTTGTGCTCCTCAGCCAGAGAAACAAGCAGTTTCGCGCCGGGTGAACGTTTTATGTCAATCTCAAGCGCGACCACATAGATAACAGCGTTATTAACATTCTTTTCCCGAACCTTCTCAAGAATCACGTCTTTATTGACTTCAATGGGGTAATTGGGACTCGTTGTAGGAAGTCCATCCGTTATCAAAACAATGACAGATGGATCAAGGTCTAACGCGACTTCAAGCGCAGTAAGAATATTCGTATTATTATTTCCCTGAATGTTCTCAGGCGTGAATTGATCAAGGTATCTCAAACTACGCTCCATACTTGCAGCATTCGCGGGTAGCATCTTCTGGCTCATGGCTCTTGCCCTTAGAGAGAACGTTACCAAGTTCAAGGTGTCTTCGCTTCCAAGCATCAGCACAGAATCTTTGAGAGCATTGACAGCAAGAAACAGTTTTCTTAATCCCGCTGCCTGCATACTTGCTGAGACATCAAGACAGTAAACGACATCTTTGGGGCCGCCGAATTCATTGAGGAAATCAATGATGCCGAGGCGGTCAGAGGTGCCGGACTTTCCACCGCCGCCGAGGAGTCCATCACCGCCGCCCTGTCCGTCTCCACGGAATCGTCCCGTTCCGTCGCCCTTCGCCCGGACTCTGCCAGTCACGAGACCGCGTCCATCC
The DNA here is from genome assembly GCA_009843785.1 of Candidatus Poribacteria bacterium. Taxonomy (GTDB): domain Bacteria; phylum Poribacteria; class WGA-4E; order WGA-4E; family WGA-3G; genus WGA-3G. The sequence continues at coordinate 5,027 of VYCT01000279.1, forward strand.
GTACGTCCGGGTTGTGCAATTAACCTGCTGAGGTTTGAGGCTTCCGCATCGCGTAATTTAGCATCTGTCATGACATCCGGCACAATGTCACTCACAGGCGCTTTGTTGACTTCCACATCTTCAAGGACAACGCGCGGGCTGAGCTTGACGACTTCATCCATCTTGTTCCGAGCGGATTCAATTTTCCGCTCCATGGCATCTCTGGCGAGTTTCTCGCTTGGATCATACATTTTCTTGGTGAGTGGAGGTTTGGGTTTCTGCCGTCGTTTCTTCGGTGCTTCTGGATCGTTAAGCAAATCAACTGCCAGAACATCCTTATCTTCCTGGGCGAGCTGATTCATTGGAAGGAACAGGTAGACGATAACGATAATCAAGTGTAGGATAAGTGACAATAAGATGACAGATCGCATCCGATTCTTACGGCGTTGCGCATCAATCCGCCAGTTCATGAGTTGATTTAGCACGGTTCAGTCCTCCGGGTTTTGTTGTCTTTTGATGGATATGTGTCGTCAATTTGTGGTACTTATGTTTCCGATGTAACATGTTTATTTTCAAAAGATAGAATCCACGTTTTGCCTTCTGGTGTTAGTTCATAGTAGGTATGATTACGGTGCTTGATCCATTTGCCTTTGACGATATTCTTACGATAATGGATGATTCGACCTTCAACGCGTTTTAAGCCGCCGAGTTCTCTCAATTTGCGGTGCCGTTGGTGCATCTCCTCAAGCGGGATTCTTAAGGCTTCAGCGACAACAATAGAATAATCCATACCGAACTCTTGATGATGTTTGAGAATAAAATAATCGGTCTCATCAATTTCATCGAATTCGGGCGCGATCGTAACGGAATCCGCCGAATTTTCGGTTGCCTGAATCTCATCCCATGCGACGGCTAATAACCGCTCTGGTCGTAAACCTTGCACTGCATTACAAGTGGTGTGATGGACAGTGATAGTGCCATCTTCCTTGAAATAGCCGGTAATCGGGTCCTTCTCTTGTGGGTGGCAGCATTTGGCGATTTTGTAGGTGAGTTCAGCCGTCATATCTCCATCTCATAACAGGATCATTTTTTTAATGCCCGATACCCGATGTCGCTCCGTGCATGTGCGTTATCAAAGTGAATTGCAGAAACGCCTCGATATGCCTGTTGGATTGCCTGGTGTAATCCGTCAGCAACAGCCGTGATACCTAACACTCGACCACCAGCCGTGACAATGTTTTCACCCTCTTGCTGCGTACCCGCATGAAAGACGGTAACGCCCTCAATTGTATCGGCATCTTCGAGTCCGGTGATAACCTCACCAGTTTCGTACGGGTCGGGGTACCCACCGGAAGCCATAACGACACATGCTGCCGCCTCGTTATGCCATTGTACGTCAGCGTGGTGTTCAAGGGTTCCATCAATGCAGGCAATGAGCAAAGGAACCAAGTCGCTTTTGAGGCGCGGTAAGAGGACTTGTGCCTCTGGATCTCCGAAACGGCAGTTGAATTCGAGTACTTTTGGTCCGGCATCGGTAATCATCAATCCGACGTAGAGTACGCCTTTGAATGGGCTGCCGATAGCCGCCATTCCGTTGACGGTCGGGTAAACGACCTGCTCCATAACGTAGTCGTGCAATTCTGGTGTGATAACAGGTGCGGGAGAATACGCGCCCATGCCACCGGTGTTCTTCCCCGTATCACCATCATGGGACATCTTGTGGTCCTGTGAACTGACAAACGGGAGGCAATAGGTACCATCAGTCAGGACGGTAAAAGAGGCTTCTTCGCCGACCAATTCTTCCTCAATCACAACGCTATTGCCTGCGTCGCCGAATGCTCTATCCACCAAAATTGTTGTGACAGCTTGCAACGCCTCCTTGAAGGTACGTCCGGGAATAACTCCTTTTCCTGCAGCGAGTCCGTCTGCCTTGACGAAAACCGGTGCGTTGTAATCTTCGATATAAGCCATCGCTTTTTCGATGTCGGTAAATGTACGATGTGCTGCTGTAGGTATTCCGTTTTTCGCCATCAACTGCTTGGCAAAATCTTTACTTGCTTCGAGCCGCGCTGCCCGTTTATTGGGTCCAAATGCTTTAAGCCCGCGTTCCTGAAAGATATCAACGATGCCTTCAGCTAACGGTGCTTCGGGTCCGACAACAGTCAGTGAAATTTTTTCAGATTCTGCCCAATCTGCCAGGTCGGTGAACTGCTCTGGCATAGGGATAGTTTCCGAGATTTGTGCGATGCCGGCATTACCGGGTGTGCAATATATTTTTTCGACGCGTCGGGTCTGGGCAAGTTTCCAGACGAGTGTATGTTCGCGTCCGCCTTGCCCGATAACCAGAATTTTCATGCCATATATCCTTTTTGATTGTATTGTATCACAATATGTTCGGAAAATCAAGAATTTTAAGTTAAGTGTAAAAATAACGACAGATGTGTTATACTTT
>VYCT01000266.1 GCA_009843785.1 Candidatus Poribacteria bacterium
TCATCAACCGCACCGGACTTGGAAAAGAAGATTCAAAAAATTAGACAATCCGACGGTTTATGTAAAACTATTAGGAACTATAACGGGTGAACGAAAAAGAGATTCTCAAAAAAATCCAACGCATCGAAATATTTACCAACCGTCTCGTTAACACCGTCTTTGCGGGTGAATATGAAAGCGTCTTCAAAGGACAAGGAATTACCTTTGATGAAGTCCGTGAGTATCAAGTCGGCGATGAAATCCGAACGATTGATTGGAACGTCACCGCACGCATGGGACAGGCTTACATCAAAAAGTACGTAGAAGAACGCGAACTCGTGATGATGCTGGTTGTGGATATGAGTGCCTCCACCAGTTTCGGAAGTATCGCTGAGACAAAAGCAGAAATTGCTGCCGAGATTGCAGCGTTACTCGCCTTTTCCGCTATTAAAAACAACGATAAAGTCGGGCTTATCTGCTTCACCGATACCGTTGAACACTTCGTCGCGCCACGCAAGGGGAAACGGCACGTCTTGCGCGTCGTCCGCGATATCCTCCATTTTCAACCGCAGCAGCCCGGAACGAATATTGAAACAGCATTGACGTTCGTTGATAAGGTGCTTAAACCGCATAGCGTTGTGTTTCTTATCTCTGATTTTAAGGACACAGGATATGAAAAGCAGTTACGCTTGAGTAGCAAGCGGCATTCACTCATCGCTATCACGCTACAGGACAGGCGAGAACTGGAATTGCCGGATGTCGGGTTGATAGAACTCGAAGATGCTGAGAGCGGCGAGACGATGGTTGTTGATACGCGTTCTGCGGAAGCACGGCAGTTATACACAGCACTTAATCAGCGTGCCGACGCGGAACGCCGCCAGATTTTCCGGGCAAGTCAGGTGGATTCTATTCTTATTAGGACAGACGAGCCTTATGTAAAACCGCTTATCGGATTTTTCCGCCAACGTGCCGCTAAAGGTTAAATGCCCCTACAGATTATGAGCAAATTAGAGGTCCGAAATCTAACCCAAACTTTTGTTCAGAAAGCGGAGCGATTGCCGGTGCTGGACGATTTGAATCTCTCCGTTGATGACGGAGAGTTTGTCGCCTTGCTGGGTCCCTCCGGCTGTGGCAAGAGTACACTTTTTAATATTATCTCCGGGCTGCTCGCGCCAGATACAGGGGAAATTTACCTCAACAGCGAGCGAATCAGCGGGAACACAGGGGATTTTGCCTACATGCAACAGAAGGACCTCCTTTTACCGTGGCGGACGGTTCTCAGGAACGTGCTTGTCGGTCCAGAGATTCAGGGAGAACCGCTTGACACCGCAAAGGAAAAAGCACAACAACGTTTGGTGCAACTCGGCTTGAGCGGATTTGAAAATAGTTACCCGACGCAGTTATCAGGCGGCATGCGGCAACGCGTCGCGCTCGTCCGAACACTCCTTTTTCGGAAAGAAATTCTACTTTTAGATGAACCGTTCGGCGCGTTAGATGCGATGACACGCACCGTCATGCAATCCATCCTGCTTGACATCTGGACAGAAGGGCGACAAACTGTTCTTCTCATCACTCACGATATTGAGGAAGCACTTCTACTCGCAGATAAAATCTATGTTTTGACAGCTAGACCTGCAATGCTCAAAGCAGAGATGCCTGTGCCTTTGCCCCGTCCGCGTAACGTCACGGATACCACCCTCATTCACTTGAAAAGTGAACTCTTAGCGTTACTACAGGTTGAAATGTCACGAGTTTTCGACGCAGACTAACCTTATTCCCCATCTGAATCCTTTGTCAATGTCCGCCAAAATGAACGCGAGGGACGGTTCATGTTATCAAACATCTCGTAATTCTCGTTCTTGCAAAATTCGTAGAGGGCTTCAGTTAATGGGATTTCAAAGCCAGCGGCTTCTGCAGCAGCAAGGAAATAGGGCAACTCCGGGTATTTCACAACGAGCTGCTTCCCGTTTCCATCAATGATGCGTTTAGCGATGCTATCAAACTGTCCGCGCCAACCATCACCCATACCGACCGCTTCACGAATTGCGGTTGGGTCCACGCCAGCACAAACACCGAACGCCATCGCCTCCATGTACGCTGCAGCACCGAGTCCCATCGCCAATTGGTTCACACCCTTGACAATCTGCCCGGAACCGCTCGGACCGCAATACACCACATATTTCGGTTCCCCAAGCACCTCCAAGATCGGACGACATTTTTCGACAACCGCAGTATCACCGCCGACAAAAATGCGAAGCGTGCCTGTTTCAGAGCCGTGCGGTCCGCCACTCACTGGGGCATCTATAAGCGTAGCCCCCTTTTCGGCGAGTGCCGTCGCAATGTCCCGCGTTTTCTCTACTTCTGTCGTGCCTAAGTCGATGAAAACGTGTCCCTCACGAGCGTTAGGGATGAAGTGTTGTTCTACAACGCTGCAAAAAACATCGGAGGAACGTAAACTGGTCAGGATAACATCGCTATTTCTGACAACTGTGGCAGTGTCCTTACCCGCAGTCGCGCCTATTGCAGCGAGTGCCTCACATTTTGCAGCGTCAATATCATATCCGATGAGTGGATACCCGGCGGTATGAAGGTTCTTCGCCATCCGTCCGCCCATATTTCCAAGTCCAATAAAACCGATTGAGGGAAGTTCTTGAGATGTCATTATGTTGCGCCTTCTCCACACATTTTTCTGGTTTCAATTATTTTCAAACACAGTGTTCAGTGTCAAAGTATAGCATGTTATGGAAGTGTCCGCAAGAGAAATTCGATTGCGCTAAATCTGTTGTGAAGCCTCCGTAAAAAGTTTTTCTTGAGGTTTTTAACAGCGTTTGCTATACTGCCGATGATTGGTTTCAGTACCATTCGGTCAGGTGAACTTTGCCGCGTTTTGCTGAACTTCGTTCAACGCTATAGCCCCGAACAGAGGAGGTAAAAAATGATGCATGCGATCAGATGTGCCTTGATTGTAATAATATTCGCTTGTGTGGCGTTTGATGCGTCGGCGGAAATCTTGTTACAGGAAGATTTTGAGGACGAATTGGACTTAACCACTAAATGGCAGACGGGGCACCCTAAATTTGTTTATCCAAAAGAGGGTATCCTCTATTTGGACCAAGGGAAATCCGGTGGGGACTACGTGAGTCTTCGGTCTGCTCAACACTTCAATGATGTCATTATCTATTACGAATGGTTCATTATAGAATGGAGCGGACAAGGTGATGGCGGCGGGGCGTTACGGCAGACCCCCAACGGTTCTTATTGGATGCGCTGGTGGGGACGCAGCAATGTCAAAGTGACAACGAATAAAGATGGACCCGTTAATGCTTGGCAACCCTTTCCAGTGAAGGGCGGACAAGCGTCGAGTAACTATCCGGCGGTATCTGATCATTTTATACTGAAAGCGGCGTTAATGACGCAGGAAAAACGTGTCACCATTCATATATGGGATGTCACTGAGAAAGAACCGATACAGATCGCTGAGTGGGAAGTCAAGGATAATACTTACAAGTCAGGAAACATTAGTTTTGACTGCTGGAAATTCGGTATTTATGGTGTTGATAATGTGGTCATTGCCACACCAGAACATGAAGCGGAAATCTTCGCTGATAACTTTGATCCGACAAAGCTTGCCGTTCAACCTGAAGGTAAACTTGCGGTCACCTGGGCACACCTGAAACTTGATAATCGGTAAGCAGAAAGGAATTTGACCATGACAAAATGCGCACTTATTAGTGGTAGAGGTATGGGGATGATGCACGGCGGAAACTTCCACGCCCATCCAGATGGCGAGGTCGTGGCTGTCTGCGATATGGACCCAGAACTCCTCGCGAAAGCAAAAGAGCACTTCGGGGTACCGGGGTATCCTACGATTGAGGAACTTTTAGCGAACTGTGATCCGGATCTTGTGCTTCTCATTGTTAATGAGACCCGACGTATTCCACCACTGCGCCAGTTGCTCGAAGCCGGACAGAATGTATTCACAGAGAAACCGCTCTGTGGATTAGAGGGACAGGATCGTGTACGTGAAGAGGACCTCGGCATTGCGGCACCTGCTATCGCAACATGGCGCGACTCTAACCTTAAATTCGGGATTGATTTCAACTACCGGTTTATGCACCATTTCCGTAAACTGCACGACGATGTCGCCGAGGGGCGGTTGGGTGAGATTCGGATGGTACACGCACGGGCACATTTCAACTGTTGGTCCCATATCATTGACCAAATTCTCTGGACGGTCGGCAGACCCGAATGGGTGAGTGTTGTCGGTGATCCGAGCGCATCCGGCGGATGGGGACGTTTGATTCATATCGGGTGGGAAAATGGCGTTATCGGTTCTCTCACCGGGACAAATCTATGGGGCTACGACGATCATCCGCTCCGCGTCAAGGTCCTTGGCGATGAATTTTATGCCGAGGCAAAAGGTCTGGAAGGTGTTTACGTCCGCAGAAAAGCGAATAACTCTGAGATAGTAGAAGTCTGGGAAGCAGAAGAGGGGGACCCAGAGATGCCAGAGTCTTTCAAGCGGATGGCTGATGGTGTGATTAAAGCGATGCATGCCGATACAGCCTTTCCCGCGGACGGTGAAGCGGCATGGAATGAACTGGTGTTTGAGGCGGCAGTACACAGGTCTGCCTTACAGGACAATGCGCGTGTTTTTCTGGCAGATGTCGAAAAAGACGCATTCGCCTAATTGAGCGAGACTGCAGGCGCGGTTTTCAGCCGCGCCTACGACGCAAGCCCGGTAGGTGCGGTTTTAGGGATTTCTAACCCCGAATCACCCAATAGCACCGCCTTTAACAGCGATCTTAATCGCATCTTTGCCATCTAAGTGATAACTACCGTGGAGTGCGTCAAAGCCTTTAGATACATCTTCCAACGGGAGGATATGGCTCACAAACCCGTCGAAGAGGGACGCATGTTTCTCTAACATCGGGATAGCACGGAGGAAGTGCTTCCTTTCAAAACCCCATCCGGCTTCCAAGCGCAGGTTTTTACGCATGAGCATCTGGTTCGGATTGCAGTCGAAGCTGCCGACATCCACGAAATGCCCATACACAACATAAGTACCGCCATATCGGATGTAGTCTAAACCTTCCGGGATAGCAGCGAGGAAACCTGTGCATTCGTAGACGACATCTGCACCTTCGCCTTGTGACGTATTTTCGCGGACAATCCGCTTGCGTTCTTCCGGATCCGGCACTTCAGCGATGTCTATGATGAGATCTGCGCCTAACCTTTTCGCCATCTCAAGCCTACCTGGCGGTCCACCGACAACGATGAGCCTGCCTGCACCAGAGACTCTCGCCCAATTCAGCGCGAGCAGTCCGATGGGACCGGTTCCCTGAATCACAACTGTATCCCCGAATTCAATCTTTCCACGCGATATGCAATGCGCGGCACACGAGGCAGGTTCCGCAAGCACCGCAATTTCAGGGGGCAAATCGGTTTTAAGAAACATATTTGTTGACGGATTTGATAGGTAAATGTACTCACTGAAGCCGCCGCGCAGATACGGTGCTTCTTCCGATGGCGAAAAGCCGAGGCCACCGCTCGGAGAAAGCGCGATCCTGTCGCCTTCTTTGACTGGATTCCCAAGGTAGTCTGTTTCAACGCCCTCTCCCAGAGTCTCAATCACACCGACGTTCTCGTGTCCAAGAATAATATCGTGATTGATACGCTGAAATTCCCAGTTGTGGAGGTCGGTCCCGCAAATGCCGCCTAACTCCTGACGCACGAGTACTGTGCCGGGTTCAGGGTCAACGATCGGATATTCTCGGACTTCAAAACTTTTGCCACTCATCACAGTGGCGCGTGCGGTTCTGGTTCCCATTGTAAAACTCCTTTGAAATGGGTCTTCAGTTCGTAGTAGGGCAATTCATTGCCTGGCCGTTGAAATAATGCTTTAGGTTCGTAGTAGGGCAATTCATTGCCCGTCCGTTTTTGATGTACGATGACAAACCGCAGGGTGCATTAAAAAACTTTAACAATTATCTTTCCAAGCTTCTCGCCTGTGAAAAGCGCGATAAAAGCCTTTGGCGCGTTCTCTAAGCCTTCTATGATCGTCTCTTCCCACTGTATTCTGCCTTCACCGATCCATTCGCGCATATCGCGGTAAAATTCAGCGTTCCGTTCCATGAAATCAGTAACGATGAACCCTTGTAATCTAATGCGTTTGCCAATAGCAGCACTGAGGTTCGTCGGACCTGGCGTAGGTTCAATATCATTATATTGGGAGATCATACCACACAGAGGGATACGTCCGTGCATATTCATCACTGCAAGCGCGGCTTGGAGATGTCTACCGCCGACGTTCTCGAAGTAGATGTCAAGTCCATCTGGGCAATGTTTTCTGAGTTCGGCATCCAAATCGTCGATATTTTTATAGTTAAATGCTGCGTCAACGCCTGCGGTTTCAAGTAACCAAGCGACTTTCTGATCGGAACCAGCACTCGCCACGACGCGACACCCTTTGATTTTCGCGATCTGACACACAATTGAACCAACTGCACCCGCCGCTGCGGAGACGAAAACTGTTTCTCCGGCTTTCGGTTGACCGATCTCCAGAAACCCAAAATAAGCAGTGCGTCCCGGCATACCGACCGCCCCTAAAAACGACTGGAGCGGCGCAATTGTCGTGTCAACAGCCGTTACACTCGCTGCCGACGCGACGTAATGGTCCCGCCACCCTAACATCCCCGTCACATTATCCCCGACCTGAAACTGATCGCTATTTGATTGCACAACTTGACCAGCACATCTCCCTTCCAACGGTTTACCAAGTTCGGCGGAGCGCATACCGCCGCGCATATATGGATCTACTGACGTGTAAAGATTTTGGACTAATACCTCTCCATCCGCAGGTTCAGGGAGAGGTGCCTCTACAACTTCAAAATCGCTCTCCTTGGGCATACCCACAATACGATTTTTAAGACGAATTTGTCGGCTTACAATATTCGACATCTGTTTCTCCTATCAGTTGATAGCCTAATTTTATTTGATAAGGTATTGATGTTATCATACCATATATGAGAAAAAAGTCAAGATGAGGGTATTTATGCGCCTGAAATTCATTTGACATTTATCTGTAAATGTGATTTGATACATAAAGCGAAGGATAAACCTGTACACGGAACAATCTATCTTTAACTGGGGTTGGTATCGCTCTTAAACCGAATCCATAAAGCCCTTACGCCTAATGGTAGGCTCTATTTTGTTCATGCAAATCAATCACTCAAAAAACAGCGATTTCCAGTGGCTAATTGGAGTGAAATTAAGAAAAACGTGTTTGTCCTGCAAAGTCAGGAATGTCAATAACCCCCGATTAAAATCCTTACTGTTACCCATAAGTATAGTTGTGAGG
>VYCT01000010.1 GCA_009843785.1 Candidatus Poribacteria bacterium
ACACTAAAAACCTTTCACCACAAACCTTCAGAAAAAAATGGGGGTAAGTGACAATTAATAGGGGATAGACAAGTCCAGAGTGCTAACGGTTTGTCATATCTGCCCGATTTTGTGCAAGGGATTGTGAGGTATGCCCTGTTTTGTGCAGGACCTTATGAATATCATGTAAGATGTTCTGTCGGTGGGTATAATTCAAATCGGCACGAAACTTGCTACTTGTACTTGACATGTTTTGAGAGTCTTGTTAATATATTTAGAATTAATACTTGGTAAGGAGAAGAAAAATGAAGAAGTTCATAATCGCAGAAATCTGCGTGCTGCTTGCACTCGCTGGTGGGTTTTGGCTGGGGCGTGTCACGGGGAATAACACCAGTTATGAGGACTATTACGACAACGCAGACAAGGCGTGGACAGCGGCAAAGCAACTGGATGCACCGCCAGTGCAGATTGATAGTCCCGATAAAAGCCGTTTACGCAAAGTCCGAGCCGCATACCGTGAAGTTTTCGAGAACTATCCTGACAGCCTATGGGCGGATGATGCGATCTATCAACTCGCCACCCGACCACGCACCGATGAAGAGGCCTTCGCGCTCTTCCGACGACTCATCAACAATTATCCTGACAGTGAGTGGGCGGACGATTCAATGTATGCTATTGCTTTCGCCTCCTATAAGATTGCTGAGGAATTAAAGACAACTGGCACGCTTGAATCCCTTGATGCCTACTATGACCGGGCACTCGCGCTTTTCAATCAATTAATCGCTATCTACCCCGGCAGCGAACTGTCGGAACAAGCGCAGTTTAATACGGCGATGTGCTACTATGGAAAAGGTGAATTGAACACCGCACTCTTGCAGTTGGATACGCTTCGAGAACCGTTCAGCGATAGCCCGTTACTCTATCAGATTTTATATGTGACTGGCGAAATCTATCTTAAGGTACAGGATTACGAAAACGCGCGCGTTGAGTTCACAAACGTCGTCGATTCCGGTGATCCAGACCTCGCACCCTTGGCGAGTTTCGGTATCCCACAGGCTTATCTCGCTGAAGGAAAATATCAGGAAGCACTTGACGGCTATCAAAAGGTCATTGATCTATATCCAGATACCAAAGCCGGGCAGGATGCGTACTTCTACATGGGATGGGCTTATGAAAGGCTTGAGAAGTACGAGGAAGCCATCGCGCAACTTGAAAAAGGAATTGATCTGTTCCCACGCAATGAAAATGCTGCCAACGCGCAGGTTTACATCGCACAAATCGCACATGTAAATAAAGATATAGCGACTGCTGTTGATGCGTTTCAAAAAGTGGCGGATAATGCTACCTACGATTACGACACGCGACGGATGGCACAATATTCGGTCGGAAAAATTTATGAGGACAATGGTGAAACGGACTTAGCGATAGAGGCGTATCAGAAACTACTCACAGAATTTCCGGAACCACATAGAGAGGCAACGCACGGATCAAATAATATCAATGAGAATTATATTCGAACCCTAAGAAGCGCAGGACTCTAAGGCCTGTTCGAGGTCGGCAATAATATCTTCAACATCTTCGAGTCCGACGGAGATTCTGACTAACCCGTCTGTAACACCAATCTGTTGCCGGATTTCTGCTGGAACGTGTGAATGCGTTGTTGATGCAGGATGGCAAATGAGGGTCCGCACATCCCCCAAGCTGACTGCGAGCGCGCAGCGTTGGAGGTGATCGACAAGGTGCTCACCTGCAACGCGTCCGCCTTTCAGTTCCAGTGTTATCATACCTCCAAACACGTCCATTTGCTGTTTAGCGAGTTCATATTGCGGATGACTCGGCAAACCGGGATAGCGAACCCACGCTACTGCTGGATGCGCTTCCAGAAACGCCGCAACGTCCAGCGCATTTTCGCAGTGCCGCGCAAATCGAAGAGGCAGCGTCGTGATACCTTGTAGCGTTAACCATGCATTGAATGGACTGATAACTGCCCCGAAGTTACGCAGTGCCCCTGTTTTAGCGTGCGTGATAAATTCTTTTTGTCCGACAATCGCACCGGCAATCACTGCCCCCGTACCACTCAAATATTTCGTCATGCTGTGGACGACGACATCAATACCGAAGGCAATCGGTTGCTGCCCATAGGGTGTCGCAAACGTATTATCGATAATTGAGGTCACCCCGTGTGCTTTCGCAATCTCGGTAGATGTCCGCAAGTCAATCAGTTTGAGGAGCGGGTTTGTTGGACTTTCAAGGTAGAGTACTTTCGTGTCAGGTCTAATGGCGCGCGCAATTTGCGAGGGATCGGTGGCATCAACGAATGTCGTCTCAATGCCGAAACGTCGGAGATCTTCATTAAGGATTTGGAATGTCGCGGAATAGAGATTTTCCATGGCAACAACGTGTCCGCCGTTGGTTAAAGCAGTAAGCAGGGCGATGCTCACTGCTCCCATCCCAGATGCTGTCGCGAGTGCCGCTTCGCCTGCCTCAAGCACAGCAAGCTTTTTTTCCAATACTTCTTGGGTCGGGTTACCCCAACGCGTATACACATAACCGCTCTCTTCGTCTTGGAACGCCTCCGCGCATTCGGCAGCTGTTGTGAAACGAAAAGTACTGTTCTGATAGATGGGTGGTAGAAGCGGTATCCCACTTTTTTCGGTGGGAGAGGGTGGTCTTTCACCCGCATGGATCGCTTGCGTGGCTTTGCCTAACTTTTTCTCAGATGTCATTCAAAACTCCTGAAGTCTGTTTTTGGTGTTTTTGTGTGGAGAGAGTATCTTACTTGAATTTTTCGGCATCATGACCTTCAAGTGCTAACAAGTGGCGTTTCCGGTCTAATCCGCCACCGTAGCCGCCTAATGCACCATTACTCCTAATAACACGATGGCACGGAATGAGAATTGATACCGGATTTGCCCCGACTGCGTTTCCAATGGCACGCGCCGATTTCGGCCGCCCGATCCGATCAGCGATCCATTGATATGACCGTACTTCTCCATGAGGAATTTGCTGAATGGCCTTCCAGACTTGCTGCTGGAACTCTGTGGCGTATGCTAATTGTATCGGTATCTCGGCGAAATCAATCGGTCCTCGAGCAAAATAGATGTCCAACAATTTAATTGTTCTGGCGAGAACAGGGAGCGTTGGTGGGAAAGCGGGTTGAGATGAAGGTGTTACTTCACTAAAGGAAGCACCCAAAATACGGTTTCCCTCTGCGATGATGTCGATCCATCCTATGGGAGACTTATAGCAGAAGCTCGGGATGCCGAAGACCTTGCGTAACTGCCTTAAGTTCTGCTCACCGCCTAATGCCTCGGAGATACGTTCTAAAGGGTTTGATCTTTTCATTTTATGTCACCTAAAATTTTCTTATAGTAAAGCACGAAAACAAATTGACACACCACAATAGCAATCCACATTGCCTGATCGTAGGGGAAACCGGGTTACCCAGCCCTTACGATCAATCGCGCGTCCAAATAATTATGGGCTTTACTATAAAAAGTTACTTGACTTCATAAATGTTATTACGGTATGCTATACCGCAAGCTATGGCTATATTTGAAACGTCTGAACAACTCTATAGTTATATGAGTGAACTGTTTGCAGAAATCGCAACGCTACCAGAAGCAGAAGCGGCACTTAAATCTTTGACGCTGAGTGTCCAGTTTAACTACACTTTGCCTGATTGTACAATGACGTTAACAGCGGCAAATGGTGAATATAGCATCACGCGTGGTACGTCTAATAATCCATCGCCAGATGTTGAACTCACGATGACGGGTGATGTGGCACACAAGTTTTGGACAGGTGAACTCAACGTCATGGGTGCCATAACCACACGCGAAATTGGTATCATTGGCTCCCTCGGCAAAGTGATGCGCCTCGCGCCGCTCATTAAGACAGCCGTTCGCTATAACCGTGAGCGAGAAATGAGTTGCGATTCTTGACACGCAAGGAGACTTCAATGGAAACCGACAATACATTAGAAACAGTTGAACCTTATGTTACGCAGTTGCGGAAAGAAGGCTGGTGCGTTTTGGATGGCGTTATTCCCGCCGATGTCGTTGGTGGCGTGCGTGAAGAGGTCGAAACCTCAGAAGCGGACTATAACGCATTCAGCAAAGAGCACGGCAGATGGGAACGCAATGTTATCAGTTTCATGCCGAAATTTGCCGAGCATCTCGCAAACGAGCGACTCCTCGCTACCATCCGTCAATTGTTGGGACCGCAAGTCCGTATCTCCCAGACCGAGTATAAGATTCGTCCCCCGCATTATGAGTTGGTGCGTGCATACCACTCCGATTTCCCGTATGATCTGAACCAGAAATGGCACATCCCACAACCGTTCCCGAGCGCAGTCATCGGTATCACAACGCTCTGGATGCTCTCTGAGTTTACAACCGAGAACGGCGGTACGTGGATTGTGCCTAAGACGCATGTAGACCTTCGCAACCCCAGAGGCAAAGAAGACGGTATCGGCGACCGGAACCCGCTTGACGGTGAAATGCAAGCCATTGGAAGTGCCGGTAGCGTGCTTATCATGGACAGCCGCATTTGGCATTCCAACGCAGAAAATCCGAGTGCTGGCAAACGGACGGCTGTCGTTGTCAGATACGCACCGTGGTGGTTAAATTTAGAACTCTTCGGTGTCAATACTGCCACGATTCCCGGTGAGACTTTTGATAGTTTCCCCGAGGATGTCAAAATGCTCTATGAGCACCGCGCAGAAAACCGAGAACCGGCTATCTGGGTCTAAAGTAGTAGGCACGCGCCGCCGTGCCGTATCAAATTAATAGGCACGCGCCGTGTGCCGTAACAAAAAGGAAAATCTCTTATGGCAACAACACTTGTACACATCGGTGTCCGTACGACCGATCTGGAGAAAAGCATCCGTTTCTGGCGTGATGCACTCGGATTGCAGGTCTTCTCAACGATGAACGGCTGCTACGACCTTACCGATGGCTATCACAATTTCCGTGTATTTCAGCACCGCGGTCCGGAGCGTCCCGAACACGTCGGTGGCATGTTGGACTACCTCCACATCGGTGTTCGTGTCCCGAATTTGCGAGAAGCCGCACAACGGTGTGAAGACCTCGGCTTTGAAATTACTTGGGAAGGCTTAGACGGTAGTAAACCTTACGATCCGAATTCGGACGAACTGCCTTCAGTCGCCTTCAAAGTGGAAGACCCGGACGGTATTGTTGTCGATATTACCGAGCAAGACGATCAATGGCCCGGTGTCGATATCGAAAGCAAAAACTGAAACTTTAATTCGCCATAGGCGCGGTGCCCCACCGCGCCATTCACGCAATTTTACTCATCGCCACCACCTAACAACCCTAACCGGAACAGGTAATAGAGCAGTGTAAGTAGGCTCGTTACTGCTGCAGCGAGGTAGGTTAAAAATGCAGCGTTAAGCACCTTACTGGCGTGGCGGTTTTCCTCCGGTGAAAGCATTCCTGCTTCGTCCATTGCGATTTTCGCACGCCGACTTGCATCCCACTCAACAGGGAGCGTTATCAGCGAAAAGACAACGCCTACAGCAAAAAGCCCTACACCGAGCAGTAAGAACGGTTGGATAAAGAAACCTACCATTATCAGGATATAAGAGAACATTGAGCTGAAGTTCGTCGCAGGGACGAGGGCAGTCCGCAGGTTTAACATTGCATAGCCGTGTGCATCCTGCATCGCATGTCCGGCTTCATGGCAGGCGACACCTATTGCCGAGAGTGATTGGCTGGAATAGACATCATCGGATAACCGCAAAGCCTTTTTTGAAGGATCATAGTGGTCGCTTAGCCAGCCACTTGAACGTTCAATCCGCACGCCACTAACACCGTGCCGTTTTAGCATTAGATCCGCAGCCTGTGCACCGGTCAGCCCGCTACGCGATCCGACTTTTGAATATTTTGAGAATGTCGATTTTGTGCGAAATGTCGCATATAGCGACAAAGCAAGTCCGGGCGCGAGAAATACGAAATACAGTGGATCAAAGAAACCCAAAAACATAATAACACCTCCCAATTTTGTTTCTGTTATTGTTATTATAGTGTTTGTTGCGTTAAGAGAATTATACGGGATATCTCCGTGAAATTCAAATCATTTTTCTGCCGACTGAAAATTGACGCTATTCCGATAACGTGTTATACTGCAGAATGTGTCTAACCTATAGGAAATGAGGAAAAATAGATGCTCAAAATAATTGATACGCACCAACACCTCTGGGATACTGAAAACTTGGAATACCCTTGGCTTGAAGGTTTTGACCTGTTGGCGAAACGATATACAGCGCAAGACTATCGCGAGGCGATTGGCGACCTTAACGTTATCAAATCGGTACATGTCGAGGGGGACCCCGCTGAAACGGAGGTCGTCAAAGAGGTGGAATGGTTAACAGAGATCGCTGAGACGGATGGTATGATAGGCGCAATCGCGGCGGCGGCACCCTTAGAAAAACCGAACGCCGAGGCTATCTTGGAGCAGCTTGTCGGATTTGGACGCGTCGTAGGCGTGCGTCGGATGGCGTGGCATCATCCCGATCCGCTGTTCTACGCGAGTCCTGAACTGATTAACGGCGTGAAATTGCTGACGAAATTTGATCTCTCATTTGAACTCTGTGCGAACCATGCGCAGCTGCCAGCGGCGATCGAACTTGTCAAGGCGACACCAGATGTACGGCACGCGCTTAACCATTGCGGAGGACCGGATATAAAGGGTGGGCAATTTGAGCCGTGGGCGACCCATACCCGTGAACTCGCTGCTTTTGAGAATGTCCACTGCAAGGTATCGGGGATTGTAACAACCGCGAGCGAAAATTGGACGCGTGAGGAGCTCAAGCCGTATATCCGACATTTGGTAGAGGCATTCGGCTATGAGCGACTGATGTTCGGAAGTGATTGGCCCGTCTGCACGCTGGCGGCGACATATCAGGAGTGGGTAGACGCGCTCTTATGGGCTGTCGAAGATGCGTCAGATGCAGAGAAAAGCAGACTCTTTTACAAAAACGCTTCGGAATTCTATTCGGTATAGAATTGTCTATTCCAACTTGGTAGGTGCGGTTAGGAAACCATAGGTGTCAATTTAGGGATATTTTGCGATATTTGGTGCGCCCCGATCATAGATGCCGCCCCTACGGGGAAACCTGGTTTTTGGCGGAGACACATTTCTACACAGATGCCGTTCCTACGGAACTCAAGAGAGGTTTGAAGTCATCAAGGTTTCCGCGTCGTATCCGGTTCGGTTAGGAAACCGAACCTACCGGATCTGGGTACCCAAGCGGTTATTTTTTCTAAAATTGACACTTATGGTGCTGTTTCAAATCGCACCATAGGTGTCAATTTAGTAGGAATTAATGTTG
>VYCT01000192.1 GCA_009843785.1 Candidatus Poribacteria bacterium
GTTCTGAAATATCCTTTGTATTTCACCACAGTAGGATAAAATGTAAAGCAGGGACAAATTTTGGCTTAATACTACAGTAGCAAATTCGGTGCCAGTCTGAACATTTCCGTCCCTATCAAACTCTTTATGAGATGTTCAGAAATAACTGCCCAAAATGGGGCAAAATTTATGCCTCATAGCACGAAAGCGGGCAAAATTTAATCACCGGTAGCATGACTAAAAGTTTCAATTATTAATGACGCAATTTGTATGCGAAAAAGGTGCATAATTTCACATTTTTATTAAAGTGTTAGAATTTTCGAGGCGATGCGATATGCGTATCTATCCATTTCAACCGAGCCTGTAACCATCTTTTTATCTGTTGGATTTCTTGCTCATAAACGAGTAGACCACGGTTTGTGAGCAAACGGTTGCCAGAAGCATTGCGCCCGTGCGAGGCCCATCTCTGGTAGTCTCGCTGTTGTGCTTCGGACAGATACTCAGCGGTTTGGTTAATCGCGTCAAGGAGTTTAGAAGTGGCGAGTACATCTTTCCGAAGTGCCTGCCACCTCTTGGCGAGTTTTTGTGTGAAATTTTTGTCTTGTAGGAGTCGATCCCACCAAAAAGGGACAGGGTTTGTATAAATCAGCCAGCCATCCGTTTTCCAACCCTCATTGAAACTTGCATTGCCCATTGATAAGTTGAAATCCCAGATGGGACCCATTGTCAGTTTGCTGTCTCTGTCTTTGTACATGTATGTGCTGTTCCGAAATCCATCTATGTTTCTGAAAAGTTCGTTGATGATGAAATGGTCGATAAAAGCATCGGTATCTATGTACTTGGTATATCCGCGTTCTGGGTCCTTAAAATTCTTTCCAGCTAACGCTGCTTCAAATTCGCTCATATAGTTCTGAATCCACGCTTTTTGGGCGGCAGACAGCTCGTATCCTTTTGGATATACATAAAAGAGTCGCGCGGAACGGGTGAAAAAGTAAGTTTCATACCTGTCCGTTTTATCGATTTTCAGGATATAACCACCGGTGATGTTGGCGGGTTTCAGCGATTTAATATCAACACGGTCTTTTCCGCGTTTTATCTTTTCTATGAGTAGATAGACACCGACGTAATGTTTGTCTCCGATTGTTGCATCGCCTCTTTCATTAAGAAACACTTCAACAAATTTTGTTCTGCTTGCGTATCTGCCAATGCGATTGCTGAACTCGTACGCCAAATAATTCCGCATCAGGGTTTTATCCCAATAGGGTCCATTTAAAACCCAATCCGACTCGGCTGGTAGTTGCAATAACGATGCATCTTTGTCGTTGCCTTCATCGTCCTGAATTTCTACACCGTACTGCTTTTTCGGGAATCCGAGCGAAGTTTTTCCCCTAAACTCTATGCCGATTTTCCCTTCAAAATCAATATGCTGACTATTTAGGGTGTTTCTACCACCGGATTCATCGTGAATAATCTTCATTTGTGCCGGAATTTTCGGCTCGTCGCGAATCCATCCGCCAGATGTATCAATAATAACGATCGGTAGATTTGATGTAAACGCCTCGGTGCGATCCAAGTTCGATATTTTTGGGGGTTGATTAGGTTGTCGGATAGTATCAGCGATGCAGCTTGTTGCTATGGCTAAAATGGTACTACCGAGAAACATCAGTATAATTTTTTTCTTGAGGTACATTATCTATAATCTCGTCAAGGAAGATAGGCAACTCTGTCTCAGAGAAACAGCAGTTCTTTGTCCAAGCAGTGGATGGAATCTTGGCTATTTCATGTTTATATCTGTACACGCTTGTTCTACACAAGATAGTATACCAAACACAGACTGCGGATTGCAACTGAAATAGGAATGTCCGTATACCCTAAGCAATTTCCAATTATTAAATTTTTTACTTCTGAGGTGGCTCAAACGGTAGGAAAGGAAGAAAGTTTGGAAGAGGGACTTTAAGAGGCGTGCGTAAGTCCTATAAGAATTGAAATTTACCAAGCGTGAGGGTTATCCGTTGTTTCCCTTTTTTGAGCACCACCTGTTTCGGTTGGATGTCAAAGACGACAGTGTCTGCACCAAGTTTCGTACCGATGGAGACAACCTTGATAACACCGGTTTTCGTTGTTTCTTGTAAAATAGCTGTCGCATCTATTTTTCGTACTATAGGGACATGCGTACCGAGCAGCCGATAGGTGGCGGTTTCTTCTTTCGGTTTCCATCCGAGGGGCGCGAAGAGGTTGTTGTCAAGAATCGTTTGAAAAAAACGTTCCTGTGGGTCAACTAACTTCGGTTTCAGATGCGCGTAGAGTTTTTCGTTTTTTTTCACAGATTTCTTGCGTTCAATGTCGTGAACGATATACACCTTTTTGGGCGGTTGTTCTAAAACCTGTCTCAACTGGATGTGTGCAAGTAAAGGACAGCAAAGGAGGACTGTGCCGAGAATGCTGAGGTGTTTCCAAGTGCGTTTCATTTGATTCTGCCCTCTGTGTGCTAAGGTGCGTTGGGTCGGGGCGGTCGTCTCTGATCTTCGGGTTTGGATTTCATAAAGGGTTGAGATGATTCTCCGGGTGTTGCGGCACCTCCGAGGATCTGTTTGACTTCTGCCGCGGCTTTTGGGTCAGCCTGTCTGAGTTTCCGCATGCCTTCTTCAGACCCGTATTTCTCAAGGATTTTCAGGGCTGCCTGAAAACGTGCGGGGGTCATCCGTGCCGATTGTGCCTCGGACCAGAGTTGATTTTCAAGCCGTTGTATTGTCGGGAGTTCCGGGAGTTGAGGGGTGAACCTGCGTTGAAGTTCTGCTTCAAACTCGGCATCGCTCATATTCACGAATCTTTCAAGTTCACGAAGTCCTTGCTGAAAACGTGTCTGCTCGGTTTTCATGGCATCGCGCGCGGCGGCGCGAAGGGTCTCGGTGTCTGGGGCGGAAACAATGCCTTGGTTTCTCGTGGCATGCTCCGTTTCATACCACTTTTTCCACCGCTCTGGCATTGGCTGACCCAGCACATCTTCATAGTTTCCTGGCGTCAGTGGAATGCCATCCATTTCAGTAATGTAGGCATTTTCCTGGATCCATTGCTCACGGTTATACGGTTTCGGCGGCTCAGAGAGAAGATTGTAACTCCCATCAATGTAGACGATCTCTATATCCTCTGGATGTTTTCCGCGATAAAGCAGGTCATCCCGCTGCTCCTGCGTCAATGTTGTCCCCCAGGTCTTTAGGCTACTGCCTTCACCTCTGCGAATGTACGTCATCTTCCCGATGACTGGCAAGTACTTATCAGGATAGTTGGAAGGAAAGAAAATAGTCGTCAGCGGTGTATTCGTGTTTTCCGCGGACACCTTTCTCAGCATGCGATTTTCCCATATCTTCCTCTCAATGAACCCATTTTCATATTCTTGAAAATCGGTGGTAATGGGAATCCCATATTTCCCGGATCTCCACTCGTCTGACTGATGCTGTTTCTCAAGGAGGTCTCGGCGGAGTTGAAGATAATAACTGTAATCGCTGGCGTTTTTAAAGTGAGCACCTTTCTCAAGGAGACTTTGGATCCACTTTTGCTTCGGATAACGGGTATCCCAATCAACCGATTGAGGATAACTCTGAAGAAATGCTTCGTCAAATTCAGCGATGAGTGCCTCGGGCGTCTGAGCACCTTGGTATGATGGAAAACGCATACGGTCCAGTTTGGCCAGCTGCTTCGGCGATGGCCAGGTTGGGTATGCCGGATGTGGCATTTGCAATTCTCCAAATTGCTTTCTCAGCCACGCCGCTTTACCTAATACCATTTCTAAAAGTTTATACTGCATTAGCGGCCTTTATGAAATGTGAGAATCCGGTGAGTTTAGCGACAGTGGCATCGGAGTAGTTTTGAAGTATCTCCGTAACTTTAGTCTGCATATCTTCCAATGCTTTATAGGTCTGGGTAAATAACTTGGCTTTGATGTCTTGCCAAAGGTGCTCAATCGGGTTCAACTCCGGGCTATAAGCCGGTAAGAAAAGCAAGACGACGTTCTCAGGAATCTCAAGTGATTTGGCGTGATGAAAACGCCCATTATCAAGCACAAGTAGATTTAGACTCTCTCCAAACGCTTGGGAAAACTCGTTGATGAAACATTGAAAACAATCTGATGTCAAGTGTGAGAACTCTAAGAAAAATGTTTCACCTGTCAGGGGTTCAACCGCACCATAGAGATAAACCGATTCATACCGGTAATCTATCTCTGCGACAGGTTTGATACCTCGTTGGGTGATACGTCTCCGGGTCGAAGACAAAAGACCATATCGCGTCTCATCTTGACTAAAAACACGCACGCTTTGAGAAGCAGAACGCTTTCCAGCCATCGCATCAGCGAGGTGCTGGCTAAACTCACAGCGGAAAACCGCCGACGCTATTGTGTTTTTTTTTACATGACTCGGACGAGGCACTTTGAGTTTCGCACCCCATTTATCATGAACCATCGCATAGACGGTTTTGTAGTTCATCTTGATGCCAAAGGTGTCAGCGATATACGTTTGGATTTGCCCATCACTCGAAAAACCTTCAGGTTTCTGAAGTTCTTCACGCAAAATGGCTTGCTGTTCTTCGGTGAGGATCGGCTTGTATCCTGGGGCATAGCCGCGTTCAAGGAGTTTCTGAAGTCCCCCGGTCTCGTAAGCACGCAACCAAGTGCCGACACTCAGGCGGTGAACCCCGAGAAGATCAGCAACTTGTGTCCGGTTTTTCGCCATTCCACTTTTCAAGAGATACAGAGCGTTGAGACGCTGGATTTCATGCTTCTTTTTCGCATCTCGTAAGAGAGATTTCAAGTCTTCTACACTTTCGGTAATTTCTGGCACTTTTTTATTCATCGCTATTTTATACCTCCAAAAAATATAGAGCATAGAATAACACATTTATGAAAAATATTCAATCAGAATTGGTATAACCTGAAAGCGCGCTCGCCCCGAACCTCTTCAGGAGTATTCAAATTTGGATTATCTTCTATTTCTTTACCAAGTCCGATTTCCACCGTCTGCTCAACCCATTCATCCCATGTTTTGACAAGGTTTTTCTCTGCGGCGGCGCGCTTTTCCGCTGAAGTAAGGGGATGCAAGCGTAGACGAACTCTCTCCGCTTGATCTTCTGAGGAAAGAAATGCCTGTTGAAATAAAATTGTTGTACCCTCCGGACGAAAAATCAGTAAGATTGCAATGCTGATCAGAAGCAAAAGAGAGAATACGACAAACAGATGTTTCCGTGCCATGCTTTTTCTCCTTTTATCGGTGATCCTCCAGTGGCAGCGTTGATACCGCTGGAGGATTCTTTCTGCGCGGTTGTTCTTTTCAATCCGCAGCATAGGTGACAGAAGCAGCATCGCTGGCACTTTCAAAACTGAAAGAGGCATCTGCGGTACTATCAGCCCTTGAGTCACCATCTACGGAGGCCCCTTGGGATATAGGGGACAGTTCAACAGGGATACCCGGAACACTTATAGTCGTAGATCTCGTTTCCGTTAATGTAACTCCATTTTGATCCGTCCACTGATACTTTCCGGTTAAAGAGCCATATTCACTCAGAGATATATTAATCTCCCCTGTTACGGTCTTTCCAGTCACGTGGGATGTGCCTTTACCCCAAATATGCTGCATCGTCACAGTCCCCATAACGACCTCGGCGAGAAGCGTATCCTCATCACCTGAACCATAATTATTATCGACGGCTTCAGGAACTGTAATCACTGAGGGGTGCCCATTGCAAAGATAATCGCCGTACTGAATCGAATAGGATCTGTCCATACATGGATCAGCAGTCCCTGCGTACCAACTACGAGGATAGTGGTGCCAGTTACCACCTGTTGTCGTATAGGCAGCTCGCCACGCTTCCACATCCGCGCTCCCTGAATATTTCTGACTTGAGGTAAACAACCTGGAAGCATAAATCGATGGGGAGACAGAAGATGAGGCACCACTCCGACTAGCAGATAGGCTCGCACTCAGATGCCAACCTTTGCCATCATTGACGGAATTCGTGTAATAACTTTTAGAACTCTCGCCACCTGTCCACGAGCAGATGCCGTTGGTGATCGGCAGTAGTACTAATGCCGCAATAGCGACGATGGAGAGGCATGTCAAGGTGAGGGGTATCGTCAGGTTTTGAAAACGCATTTTTAAAATCTCCTTATATTATCCACGGACGATAGGCATTTGCGACTCGCTCATTCGTCGTTATGAAATTGGAAACACAATCTAAAATGGACATCATTTGTCCAAACTTGTAAGTACTATATACATCTCATCTGAAAAACTTTAGGATTTTTTTTCAAAGGACACACCGAGATCGCTATTCAAGCGATTCTCCATACATCTCAAACCAAAAACTTTAGCTTTTTTTTGCGCGTCCAATTGAATGTCCATATCGCACACGCATTATAGTGAAACCTGAAAATATCAGGGCACTTTTTGGCACGACAGGCAATGAATTGCCCTACTACGAACGGATATTTGTTAATGGATAAGTGTCTACATAATTCTAAGTTTTACTATAATATGTGCTGAAGACGCTAAACTTGTCATTTTTTTCCAGATTCTACTGGTTCACAAAATTAAGATTTTGCATCACATATCTATAAGCCTTACACAAAATCATGGAAGGCCCTCTATTATCACACGGTAGATATAGTTAGGAATATACATCGCATTTGGGCAAGTGTACCGCAAAACAGTACCTATCCGACTAGGGAATTGCGTAAGTCTTAATATATATTATAAGTGCTAAACCGAAAAAGTTAAGAGTCCATTTACATTTTTTTCGGATTTTTTTTGGAATTCGCGCATTTTCTTGAGTAATTATAGATACGCAGCTGGAAAAGTTTAGAGCGGATTTTATTTTAAGGTATTTCTGGCACACCCTAAAAAAACGACAGTTTTGATACTCAGGTAGGAGAAAGGTCCACTATTATTGTTTCTTATACCAATTCCAATTGATGATTCCTCTTAAAAGAATTTACTGTTTTTGGTTATACCGGGTGCGGTTAGGAATGCAGGTCGCATTTGGGCGTGTACGCCGCAAAACCGCACCATAGGTGTCAATTTAGCGATTTTTTCGTGTCATTTGGATGCACTACCTCTACAGATGCCGCCCCTACGGGGCTTAGGTTTTTTGACTATATGCTGCTATAAACATACCGTCCCCTACGGGACTAAAGAGGGTTTTTGAAGTCTTCAAGGTTTCCGCGTAGGAGCCGGTGCGGTTGGGAAACCGAACCTACCGGACCTGGGTACCCAAGCGGTTATTTTTTCTTAAATTGAC
>VYCT01000146.1 GCA_009843785.1 Candidatus Poribacteria bacterium
CACTAAAAACCTTTCACCACAAACCTTCAGAAAAAAATGGGGGTAAGTGACAAATAAAAAATCTATTGCAGGAATATTGCATCCATGTTAAAATAGAAAGGAATATTCATTAACCGAATCCTAAAACACAGAGGAAATTCTCATGAGAAGATACACTTTGTCCTTCATCGTCTTAGTCCTCGCTATCGGTATCCCCTTATTGCTCATTAACCCCAGTGAAAAAAATGCGATAAGTGGAGATGAACGCGTCACGAAAGCGATGCTACTTGATACCCTGGATCAAGTCGTCCAAATTGCCGAGGCAGATAGCTATAAACCGATAGAAGACACCAACCAGATGTATCGGGGTGCAATTAAAGGCGCGCTGGCATCACTCGAAGAGACATACACCTATTATGTCTTAAAGCGCGAGCATAAACGGGCTGTCGAAAATCTTTACAACGCAGAATTTGGAGGACTCGGGGTTCAGATTTACCCAGATCATCGAGGATTCATCAAAATTTCTAAGCCGATACCCAATACACCCGCCGCACGTGCCAATCTCCAAGCCGGAGACTATATTACCAAAGTTAATGGGCAGCGAATTCACCTCAGCCAAAAAACCGGGATGACCCTCGACGATGTCGTCGATTTACTCAGAGGCAGACTCGGGACCGATGTGACAATTACAATACAACGCAAATTCATTGACCCGTTCGACGTAACACTCACACGCGGTAAAATCCCTATCAAGAGCGTCAAATCAACCATGCTTGACGGAAATATCGGTTATATCCAAATCAAAGGTTTCATCGGCAGCAGACGCACAGAAGGCACAGAAGAAGACTTTAACATCGCTCTCGAAGCACATAAAGCCGCGGGTATGAAAGCACTTATTTTGGACTTACGCGACAATCAAGGCGGATTGCTGAACGCTGCATACCACATTGCCGATGCTTTTATTGATGAAGGTGTTATCGTCTCAACAAAAGGGAGAAAAAGTGAATTTAATGAGGCGTATAAAGCAACATCTAATCTCCCCTGCCCACGAGATATCCCGCTCGTTGTCCTCGTCAATGAATTTAGCGCGAGCGCTTCCGAAATCGTTGCCGGTGCGATTAAGGATACGCGGCGCGGCGTCCTCGTTGGGCAAAAAACTTATGGAAAAGGGGTCGTCCAAAAACGCTACGAGCTGTTAGACGGCGCCTCTATGTCGCTCACGATCTCCGCCTATTATACGCCAAACGGCACCTCAATTGACGATGTCGGTATCACCCCGCAAGTCCCCATCACGGATGAGACCCCTGATGAAATTGAAGGCATCATGCTCAGAAAGGTGGACGCGAGCGATACGCTCAGAGATTTTATCACAAAATGGATCGATGATCACTACACCGACCCTGGTGAAATCCCCAAAGATTTTTCTTTACTCGAACCGGAACTTCCCAAACTCCAGGAAATGCTTAAAGCAGAGCGTATTCATGTGAGCCTAAAGTGGTTGAAACAGCGCGCCGAGCACTTCTTTAACTCCCATGTCGGTATTGAACAGGTCGTCAATTTAGCACACGACCGAGAACTCCAAGAGGCCATCCGTATCATTAATAACAATGAAGTTGAAAAGTATCTCAACCCACCAGAAGAGATACAACCGCCTTCAACCACACATGCCAATACACCTGTAGAACCTGAAGCCACAACTGAGGAATAGCTAATTTTATCAACGCTACCCGTGTCCATAGCAGACTTCATCAGGATTTACGCATAGAGGTTTAGCAACTGCGATCCCTATGCGTAAATCTGCTTAATAGAAGATGGCTTCCCTGAACCATCTCATTCACTTTCATTGCTCCCAGTGAGTACTTAAATACAACACATGAATTCCAGAACCGCGAACCCGCCCGATGTCATTACGAAAAAAGCACTTATCGTCGGAGTCATCTTAGTCGTCGTTAACGCTTATTGGGTCGGCATCGCCAGCGAACTTTGGTATGCAGTCTACACACTGGTATCCCCGTTTTCCAACGCCGTTTTCACACTCGTCGTGCTACTGGCGTTCAACGTCCTGCTCCGTAAACTTTCACCCCGTATCGCGTTCACCGCCGCAGAATTGCTGCTCATCTATGTAATGGTGACTATGGTCTCCACGATCTCTGGACATGCAATGATGGCGATTCTGATGGGAACCCTCGCGCATCCCTTCTGGTTCGCAAGCCCCGAAAACGAATGGGCGCAACTTTTCCTACACCACATTCCAGCATGGCTCACAGTCCACGAATTCGAGTTTTTAGCGGGGTATTATGAAGGCGAATCCAGTATCTATTGGGCAGAACACCTTCGCATCTGGATTAGACCAGCACTCCTCTGGTCAGGTTTTATTTTCCTACTTTACGGCTCATTGCTCTGTTTAGGGCTGCTCCTCCGTAAACAGTGGATGGAACGTGAAAAACTCAGCTTCCCACTAACACAACTGCCACTGCAGATGACGACGAATCGCAGTTTTTTCCGATCCCGTGCCCTCTGGTTCGGATTTGGGATCGCTGCCCTGCTTCGCGTGCTGGCTGGGCTGCACGACATATTTCCCGTTATTCCGGCACTACCACCGAACTACCGACTCGATCGGCATTTCACAGAACGTCCTTGGAACGCAATCGGCTACGCCTCTATGTCCTTTAATCTCGCGGTGGTTGGACTCACCTATTTTATGCCGCTCGACCTCGCATTCTCAACATGGTTCTTCTTTTGGCTCACGCGGGCAGAACGCGTCATCGCCAGTGCTGTCGGTGTCACGAATATTAGCGTCCTGCATCTCAATGACCGGGCTTCGGGCGCATGGGTGGGTATTGCTGTGTTGACACTCTGGATGAGCCGACGGCATTTCGCTCGCTTCTTCCGACATGTCATTGGGCACGAACGCGGAGACGATAGCAGAGAACCGTTCTCCTACCGCACAGTGGCTATTTTGACAGTGCTGAGTATCGGACTCGTCTTCGGATTCTGCTACGCGGCTGGTATGTCCCTATGGGCAATCGGTGTGTTTTATGCACTGTTCATCGCGTTCGCAATCGCTATAGGACGCGTGCGTGCCGAACTTGGACCACCTTATCACGAAGTCATCGGCATCAACCCACGACAGATGATGGTCAGCATGTTCGGGACGCGACAATTGGGGGGCGCAAACCTCACCATAATGACCTTCCTTTACGCTTTTAACCGGTGCAACCGTTCGCACCCGATGCCGAACCAGATGGAATCGCTACGGATTGGCGAACGCTCAGGGATGCCCGGCAAAACCTTGCTCTTAGGCATGGCGCTCGCGATCGCTGTCGGTGCGCTCGCAACGTTCTGGACCTATTTACAGGTGGCGTATCAGTACGGCGTACTCGCACAATGCCAAGGCGTTGTCGGGCGGTTCGGATGGGAGAGTTTCAATCCGCTTCAGAGTTGGTTACAGCACCCGAAAGAACCCGACCTCGGTGCTGTCGCTTTTATGTCTGGTGGGTTTGCTTTTGTATTCCTTCTTAATTTCTTGCGGACGCGCCTATTATGGTGGACACTTCACCCATCGGGGTATGTGCTGTCAGGCGCATCCTGGGGCGGCCTCATCTATTTCTGGTTCCCCGTAATGGTGAGTTGGCTCATCAAGTTCCTTATCCTTCGGTTTTGGGGATGGCAAATGTATCGCAAAGCGATCCCTTTTTTCCTCGGACTCGTCTTGGGCGATTACATCCCCCGCAGCATCCTAAGCCTCATCAGCTTCGCTTTGAACCTCTACATGCCATCCTCTGGCGCTGGACACACACTTTAGGAACCGATAATTGAAAACTAAAAACGTCTGATTTGACAAAACAGATGTTTCGTTATATAATGGTGATAAGTGGGCAGAATCAACGCAATTAACAATCAAGATGAGACAGGAACCCAATGCCAACACAACTACTCACGGTAAACGCAGTTACAAAAGGGTTCACAGCCAACCAAGCCCCTATCGTTAAAAACATTAGTTTCAGTGTGTACCCGGGCGAAATCTTCGCGTTGTTGGGACCCAGTGGTTGTGGCAAGACCACCACCTTACGTCTGATCGCCGGTTTTGAGAAGGCAGACGCTGGAACGATCGCTATGGAGAAACGGATCCTCGCGAGCAGCGCGGTACATCTGCCACCCGAATCGCGCGGCATCGGGTTCGTCTTTCAAGATTATGCCCTCTTCCCACACAAAAATGTCCTTGAGAACGTCGCCTTCGGGCTCCGAAAAGCAACCAAAAGAGCGAGACGCGAGCGAGCATTAGACGTACTTCGTATGGTCGGTTTGACGCAACTGCAGACACGGATGCCACACCACCTCTCTGGCGGTGAGCAGCAGCGCGTCGCACTCGCACGCGCGATTATCGCACGTCCGAAGCTCCTCCTTTTAGACGAACCCTTCTCAAGTCTTGATCCAGGGTTAAGACAGTCAACCCGTGAAGAAGTCCGCACCCTCCTGAAAGCGGAAGGCATTTCTGCCATACTCGTCACACACGCGCAAGAGGAAGCCTTCAGTTTCGCTGAACGGTTGGGAGTGATGAAAGACGGATCGCTTGAACAGGTTGACACGCCTGAAGCCGTCTATCGCTATCCGAAAACGGCTTACGTCGCTTCTTTTATTGGACAGACGAACTTCATTCACGCACACGTGAAAAACGGAATCGCCCAAACCCAGTTCGGACGCGTAAAGGTGGACGCTGAAACTGACGGCGACGTGCTTCTTTCAATTCGTCCTGAATGCCTAAAGATAGTGGCATCCGAGACATGGCAGACCGGTGCAAAAAGCGGGCGGATCGTCGGGCAGGCGTTTAAAGGACACGATCTCACCTATCGTGTTGAAATAGACGGACAGGACTACTTCGTTCAGGCCAATTACAACAGTCCTTTTCAAGTTGGCGATATTGTTATGTTGCAAGCAATATCAGCCGTAGCCGTCACACCCTCAAACCACGATGAACTATAACTGACAACTGACAACGGATAACTGATAACTAATTACAACATCTCTCGGATTTCATTAATCCCCCGAATCATCCGTCTGAATGCTGCAACCAACTTATCAATTTCCGCATGTACCGCGGCATCATCTCCCCGCTCGATAGCATCTAAGACCCCAGGGAAAACGACCGCTGCATAACCGGTATTAAGACCAGGCGCATAGATTAGATGCTTGAACCACGGACGCAGTGGTAACCCCGATTGACTCGTCAAACGCCGCTCTAACTGATACAACCGCTGGTTTATTTCCGCAATCCGAGACAGGTCGTCGGAAGCAAGGTAACGCACAAGCCCTTGGTTCAACAAACCGGCCACCTGTTGCCATTCCGTCAGGAGATCATCTAACACTTTAACATCCTTGGCGATTTTGTTTTCTGAACCGGAATTTTGCAACAGTTTCAGCGGTGTCATCAGATCGGTCGCGTAAGTCTCATAATCAAAAGGTAAAATATCGGCGTTAGCAAGCTGCAAAGCAAGCGTTCCCCAGATTTTCGACATCGCCGCTTGATACTGAAACGTCGGATCACCGAAATGTTCCATCCAGTAAAAATTATCTTGCATAGCGTGGTAGACACCGTAAGCACCACTGAATCCCATACTGAGTGCTGGAATGCCTGCATGCCCAACAAATGGCGAATGATCTGAACCGCTGCCAAGGTTACCGACCTGTGGTATCTCCTTGTTCTGTGCGATTTTCCAACTCTCGTAAACCGGTTTTAGCTTCCCCGGGTCAACAACATGCCGTGTCACTTCTCGAATCAATTCTCGGAGTGAAGGGATCGCGCTGACATAGAACCGTCCACCCGTCGCGGCAATATCTACATTAAGATAGGCAATAACTTTTTCTTGCAGCGTCGATTTCAGATCCTCAACCCATTCTGTTGAACCGAGGATGCCGAATTCTTCAGCATCCCATGCGGCGAAAACGATTGTCCGCTTCGGACGCACACCTTTCTTCGCGAGTTCACCCAAGCAGCGCGCGACCTCTAATAAGGCAGTTGTACCGCTGCCTGGGTCCGCCGCACCGTAAACCCAAGCATCGTGATGGTTCCCCAAGATGACCCACTGGTCCGGATATTCGGTTCCTTCTAACGTCGCGATGACATTGTAAATCGGACGGTTGCTGTGTTCACAACGCACCTTAACGCGTACCTTTGCCGGTCCCGGGCCGATATGATAAGGAAAGGACAAACCGCCCTGCCATTCTGAAGGTACATTCGGGCCCGCAAGGGCTTTCAAAAAGGGTTTAGCATCTCGATAAGCAAGCGGGACGACAGGAATCTTCGGGAGATCTGTGGCTTCCGCAATTGAGAGTCTATCGGCATCTTTGGTCGATGCCCAGCCGGGGGTCAGTGGATCGCTGGCATGCTGGAAGATGTATTTTACTGTTCCACGTTGTATCGCATCCTCTGAACGCCACGGACCCCGGGGGTAGACATCTCCGCGCATATAGCCATCGTCAGCAGGATCTGAATACAGTATTAACCCGACGGCACCCTTATCGCTTGCAACTTTCGCCTTCACACCGCGATAACTCCCACCGTATCGGGCAATACAGATTTTCCCTTTCACCGAAATACCGCGTTCTTTGAGAATTTGGTAGTCTTCAGGCAGCCCTCTGTTGACGTAGATCAGTTCGGCTGTTACATCCCCATCGGGTGAATAGGCGTTGTATCCTGGCACGATCTCTGTTTCATAAGAATCTTTATCCCATTCCCAACTCGCTTCTTTACCAACGGCGAGATGTTCGCCCGGTGAAATAAGTTCTACATGCACCTCAAGCGGATACGGCAGATACACATGATAGTCATACACCTGAACCCGCAAACCGGAACTTTCAAATTCCGTGCGAAGGTATTCCGACACCTTGCGACTATTCTCAGTCCCGGCAAGATGCGGCTCTTCGGTGAGGTGTCGTAAGCGCTGTTTGCACCTTTCCGCTGAAACCAATGCTTTAAAGTCAGACTCATATCGCTGCTGCGTAACGGCATTGTCTGCTGTGAAGCCGCGCATACTGAACCCATCGCGGGAAGAAAAGGTAAAGGCTGCAAGCAAACAGAGAAAACAAAAAATCAATCGCCAAGCCGGTCTTGACAGACAACAAAATATATCTATTAACGTTTTAATAGGTCATCACCTCTTTTGGTCTTTGCTTCATTTTTGTTAGTTAAATGATAACATATCTCGCGCGCATTTTCAT
>VYCT01000246.1 GCA_009843785.1 Candidatus Poribacteria bacterium
CACCACAAACCTTCAGAAAAAAATGGGGGTAAGTGACATTAATCAACCTACATTGTTACCTGTACAAAATACATGGTACTATTTTATCAGATAGTAGATTGGATATTTCTTCCTATTGCTGTTATAGTCAATTTGTTTTCTCAAACGAATTTTTCTTGACATCTCCCGTTAAATGTGTTATACTTAAGGTGTAAATATTATTCTTTCTCGCATGCTGGTGAAATTTCATAAAACGGTGTGCGTAATTAACATCTAAATAGTTACCCAAAAAAGCGTTGAAGGGGAGGAGTAAGTCGCCCGGGCTTGCAAGAGATGGAGACTCATCGGCTGAGAGGTCTCCTCAAGTTCCCACGACTGAAGGTCGCCCTGGAGCTGCTAATCTGAACATACGCGTAGGATTAGTCGGTCTGATGCCCGTTATCGCATCCCAAAGAGTGCTCTTTCTCCTTATAGGGCGGCTTTCTGAGCCTGGTCCTGTAATTGAAAATGAGAAAGGGAATTGGAGTGGTACCACGGTAAGGTCAGTGTCCATGTCCTTCTCGTCTCCAAAATTGGAACGAGAGGGCTTTTTTAATTTCATTGTTTTTAACTGTGTGCCCTCTGCTCATTTCTCTCTGTTGTTGAAAAATGCGAAAGCGTATCAACCTGAACCCAAAACCCGTTTTGGACAGGGGTCCCCACCCGTTACTGGGAAGGGGGGACAAAACGGTCAAAACCTAATATTTAAAAAAGGAAATTGGCATGGAACTTAAAGGAGCACAAATCCTGGTTGATGGTCTCAAGCGGGAAGGTGTCGAATATATCTTCGGTGTCAACGGTGGCGCAGCGATGCCGATTTTCGATGCCCTGTACGGCGAGACCGAAATCAAATTAATTCCGATGCGGCATGAACAAGGGGCTTCCCACGCCGCTGATGGCTACGCGCGCGTCACCGGGAAAGTCGGTGTTGCACTTGCAACCTCAGGTCCCGGCGCAACCAACCTCGTTACCGGTATCGCTACCGCCTATATGGATTCCATTCCGATGGTCGCGATTACTGGACAGGTTTTCACGCACTATATCGGCAGCGATGCTTTCCAAGAATGCGATGTTATCGGCGTAACACGACCGATCTGTAAGCACAGTTACCTCATTAAAAGTAGTGACGAAATCGCGGATGTTGTCGCTGAAGCGTTTCACATCGCGCAAACCGGGAAACCGGGTCCTGTAATTATTGACATCGCCAAAGATGCACAGAACAATGAAGCACTGTTTGAGTATCCAGAAACGGTTGACATCCGCAGCTACAAGCCTCAGGTTCATGGCGATCCAGCACAAATTGCAAAGGCAGCGGCACTGATTAAAGAAGCCAAACGCCCCATGCTGTATGCGGGTGGCGGTGTAGTCCTTGCGAATGCAAGCGAAGAACTCCGGCAGCTGACCTTGAATACACAAATCCCGATTACTGTCACTCTGATGGGGCTTGGTGCGTTCCCTGAAACGCATCCATTGGCGATGGAGATGCCCGGTATGCACGGCTCTTGTTGCGCCAATTACGCCTTCACCGGTTCAGACCTTGTTATCGCTGTCGGGGCGAGATTCGACGACCGCGTTACAGGTGATCTC
This sequence comes from Candidatus Poribacteria bacterium, assembly GCA_009843785.1. Classification (GTDB taxonomy): domain Bacteria; phylum Poribacteria; class WGA-4E; order WGA-4E; family WGA-3G; genus WGA-3G. The sequence continues at coordinate 1,606 of VYCT01000246.1, forward strand.
AGTAAGTTTGCACCTAATGCCAAGAAAATTCATATTGACATCGACGCGTCCTGTATCGGGAAAAATGTGCCAGTAGATGTCCCAATTGTCGGCGATGCGAAAAGTGTCCTAACAGAACTCAACAAACAGGTGAGTACAGCGGATATCGACCCGTGGCGCGACCAAATTCAGGAGTGGAAGCGGAAGTACCCGTTTGAATACGAGCAAAAATCCGATGTTGTTATGCCGCAATACGTTATTGAGAAAATTTATGAGCATTACAGTGACGCGATTGTTGTTGCGGATGTCGGGCAGCACCAGATGTGGGCGGCGCAATACTTCAAATTCACTGAACCTCGACAGTGGCTCAATTCCGGTGGTCTCGGCACGATGGGCTTTAGCCTGCCTGCCGCAATCGGTGCGCAACTCGGATGCCCGGACAAAACCGTCGTCAATATCAACGGTGACGGGTCCTACATCATGACGATCCAAGAATTAGTGCCAGCGGTTACAATGCAGCTGCCGCTTAAAATCTTTATCATCAACAACATGTACTTAGGGATGGTACGTCAGTGGCAGGAATTGTTCCACGGCAAACGCTATTCCGCTGTCGATTACCATGACAATCCGGATTTCGCCTTGCTCGCACAGGCATTCGGTGCCACAGGCTTGCGGGTCGAACACCCCGACGATGTTGAACCGGCATTGCAGAAGGCAAAAGGGATTACTGACGGTCCTGTCGTCATCGACTTCATTGTTGATGAAGAAGAGAACGTGTTCCCGATGGTGCCAGCTGGCGCCGGCCTTGGTGACGTTATCCGCGGGTTATCTTAACGATTTTTATGATTAACTGCTCTGGGCATTGTTCCATTCCATTACGCAGTCGTTTCTGGTGAAGAATGAATCCTTAAATCAAAAACGTAGTCCGTAATGGAATGGTTCTCACTGCGAAGCAGGATATACGGAAAGACTCGTTGATAGTCCAAATCCTCCTCACCGAACCGCAAGGTAAAATTAAAAAATGAATTCAGAAGAACGACATATCTTTTCCGTCTTAGTCGAAAACCGATTCGGAGTCCTCGCGCGCGTTGCAGGACTTTTTAGCGGGCGCGGCTTTAATATTGACAGTCTCAACGTCGCTGAGACACATGACAAAAGTATCTCGCATATCACGCTTGTCACGCACGGAGATGCGCAGATCATTGACCAGATTTACCAGCATCTCAATAGACTCATTGATGTTATTGAGGTAACCGACCTTTCCACTGCTGGGACGCACGTTGAGCGCGAGCTTGTGCTTATCAAGATTGCTACCGATGATCCTCAAAAACGGACAGAGATTCTACAGGTCGCGGAAGTCTTCCGTGGACGGGTTATAGATATGAAACCTGCCTCCATTGTGCTTGAAATTACAGGTGATGAAGGTAAATTGAAGGCGGCAATAGATATTTTCAATACGTACGGTATCCTTGAGTTAGCACGCACTGGCAAAATAGCGATGCTGCGTGGATCAGAAAAAAAGGAATAGACTTTATGGCAACGATTTATTACGAGAGTGATGCTAATTTTGACTTACTGAAAGAGCGTACCGTCGCTGTCGTCGGTTATGGTGCGCAGGGTCGCGCACAGTCGCTTAATCTCAAAGACAGCGGTGCAAATGTGATTGTCGCATTATACGAAGGCAGCCGTTCAAAAGCCCGCGCAGAGGCGGAAGGCTTGACGGTGAAGAACGTTGAGGAAGCCGCGGCGATGGCAGACATCGTTCAGGTACTCATACCTGACGAACGCCATGCAGCCGTCTATCGCGACCAGATCGCCCCAAACATGGAAGCAGGCAATATGCTCCTCGTCTCACACGGATTCAGCGTCCATTTTGGACAGATTGTGCCTGCCAGCGATATTGATGTCGCGATGATTGCGCCGAAGGGGCCCGGTTCGCTCGTCCGTGAAGTGTTTGAAGGCGGTGGCGGTGTACCCTGTCTCATCGCTATCCATCAAGACACCAGCGGTCTCGCGCGCGATGTTGCCCTCGCTTATGCGAAAGGTATCGGTGGCACGCGTGCCGGAGTCATCGAGACCACATTCCGTGAGGAAACCGAAACCGATCTCTTCGGTGAGCAAGCCGTGTTGTGTGGTGGCACTGCCGCACTCATCAAAGCTGCTTTTGATACACTCGTTGAAGCGGGTTATCAACCAGAAATGGCTTATTTTGAGTGCCTCCACGAATTGAAATTGATTGTTGACTTGATCTATACCGGTGGGTTGAGCAAAATGCGGAACGATGTCAGCAATACCGCCGAATACGGCGATCTCACACGGGGGCCGCAGCTCATTGACGACAGTGTCCGCGACAAGATGCGCCAAATCTTGAAAGACGTTCAGGGCGGTGTCTTCGCACGTGAGTGGGTACTTGAAAATGAGGCGAACCAACCTGTTCTCGGCGCGCTCCGTCGGCAGGAGGCGGAACTCGAGATCGAAGAAGTCGGCAAAAATCTGCGTAGCATGATGAGTTGGCTTGACGAATAGGCTGTCCTTTCCTAAACCCTATAGGTGCGGTTTGATGAAGTTTAAGAATTTAATTCGGTAATGCATCAGTAGCCTCTTGGTAGAAGCGAGCTGTGCTCGCGATCCGTAAGAATTACCGAAATATTTATTTAATCTTCATCAACCGCACCAGATACAAAGATGGATTTGTCCGACAATATAAATACCCTCACAGACCCCTTCTTCATCCGAGAGTGTCACCCAGAAGAAGCGGAAGCACTTCTCACATTATGGCAGGCTGCTGGCACATCTCCGAGCGTCACAGATACGATTAGGGACATCCAGGGCGCAATAGAAAGTTCTGCCTCGGTCTTGGTCGCTGAGGTGGATCGACACATCGTTGGCTCCTTAATCGCCACTTTCGATGGATGGCGCGGTAATATGTATCGCATAGTTGTTCACCCTGACTACCGACGGCGTGGTATTGGACGCGCCTTGGTGGCGGAAGGCGAAAAGCGTTTAGCGAAACTCGGTGCTAAACGCATCACAGCACTCGTCGAAGAAAAGTATCCGGGGGCGATTGCATTCTGGTCGGATGTTGGGTATGAGATAGAACCTGGGATCGCAAGATTTTTCCGCAATCCTTAGATGGGGATAAGCATACGAGGAGAGCAACCGTGAAGTTCAAAGGACATCTACTTGACAACACCTTCAAAAGCGTCTACGGACTCGCAGTCGCTGATATAAACGGCGACGGTCAACTCGACATCATCGCAGGTTCCACAGGTGAACCCATCATCGCCTGGTACGAGGCACCGCACTGGAAAAGACATCTCGTGACCGATCAGGGCAGCGGACACATCACCATCGCGCCTTACGATCTGACCGGCAACGGTACACCTGATCTCATCGTCGGAAGCGGTTTTTTTCGTGGTGTAAACGCTGCGGGCGGTTACCTTCATTGGCTTGAAGCACCTACACAAGACGGACAGAATTGGAAAAGCCACCATATCGCTGACGTTCCGTTTATCCACCGCATCGCACTCGTAAATTTGCCAGGCGGTGCGGCGAACGTGGCTCCTTTTCTGATTGTCGCCTCAATCCGCGGTGAAGACGGCAAACCCGGTGAATGGCACAGTCCTGGCTCCCTCTGGTGCTATGAACTCTCAGATACCCCACGAGACATAGTATCTTGGCAATCCCATCTCCTTGATGATTCTCTCCACATTAACCACGGTTTGAGTATCAACGATGTTGACCAAGATGGACGCGATGATGTACTGATTAGCTGCACAGAAGGCTTAATCTGGTACGAACCGCCTGTTAACCCAATGACAGACGACTGGGGCAAATGGATTATCAGTGATCGCGAGTGTAGCGATACATTCGCTGCAGACATTGATGGCGACGGTATCAATGAGATTTTAGCGATTGAGCCGTGGCACGGGAACAATCTCGTCTGGTATAAAGCCACCGGTGATCTACGGACCGATCCATGGGAGCGTCATCTTATTGATGACACGCTCAATCGCGGGCATTCCCTCGCTGCCGTTGACGTTGATGATGATGGTATCCTTGAGGTAATTTGTGGTTACAACGGCGAAGGTACAAGTTTGCACCTCTACCGTCCAGAGAATCTGGCGCATAATCACTGGCGTAAAGAGACCATTGACGATGGCGGGTTAGGTGTCGGACAGATGCACGTCGTGGACATGAACGAAAACGGCAGATTGGACATCGTCGCGAGCGGTCTCAGCACCGGTAACGTCAAGTGGTATGAAAACTTATTTAGTTAAGAAATTCTCTGTCCCAAACGGTAGTGAGTCCTTCCGGGATTTTCATGATTCTGGATCAGGCTGCAACACAGCAGAAAGAGCATCCGTAACCCATTGATTAAGATTCTTACCGCTGGCTTCGGCCGCCATAGCGATGCCTATATGAACTTCGGGTGGAATGGACAAAGTCACGTTCCCAGAATAGGGTTTCTGCGGTGGCCTCCCTGATTCTTCGCACATTTCAAGGTAATCCTCCACTGCTTCGTGATACTCACAACGGCTAAAGCCGTGTGCTTCTTTGCTTCCTCGTGGGAGGCTTACTTGATTTGAGTCCCGAAAACGGTGACCACTTATCAAGTCTACACAGGTGTGGGTTAAACCGAATACCTGTGGGGGATACCACAACCCCGACTACAGGGTTAAAAAGCCAACCCTGATACGCTGTGAGAATGTTACTCGCACCAACAACGTCTCTGTGTCCTTGCCACTTGCACTTAGAGCAGTAATAGGTTCTTCTACTCGGTTTCTTTCTGTTTCGGCAAGCGGGGCAAGTCTGGGACGTATAAGCCTCGTCTTGTGTATCAACCTTGATACCGACGGCTTTTGCTTTGTAGATGATCATATCTGTAATTTTAGAGAATGCCCACTGGTGTAACTTCTCGTTTCGCTTTTTTCCATACTTGATAGATTGTCTAATGTGCTTAATATCACCAATGACAATCGTTTCTATCTTTCGCTCTCGGCAAGTAGAAACAAATCGTGACGTGATTTTGTGACGCATATCACGCAGTTGGTTAGAAAGAGCAGCAAGCGTTTTGTCTTTCGCACGTTTGAGTTTTTTCCAACGCTTGCTATAACGCTTGCACCTTGAGAGTTTTCGGTTAATGTTTGTCTTAGACTTTTCGCGATACCTTGTTTTGCTACGAACTTCACGACCGTTATAGATTTCGGAGGTGAAACCGTCAAAAGAAACAATGGGGTGTATTTCGCCGATGTCAACAGCAACAACCTCACCTGACTTCGCTTTCGCTTTTTTCGGCTGCATGACGTAGGTCGCATGGAACTCGTATTGTTGGGTCGTTTTATTATAGACGAGTGAGACTTCAGCTGGCACTTTCTTATGAAACTTCTTATCAATCTTAATCCAAAGTGGGTCTCGGTCTAATCCCATAGAAAACCGGAGTTTGCCTCGCTTATAGGAAATGCCTGTTGCCCGCCATGTGAATGTGTGGAACTTTCGGGTCTTATGTGGTGGTTTGGCATTCGGGTTTGTTTTGGCATTCGCAAAGTAATACCAAATCTAATTGAGGATCCATCTTAAAATGCCACCATTTTTGAATCAT
>VYCT01000040.1 GCA_009843785.1 Candidatus Poribacteria bacterium
GATAAATCGCACTACTACGAACCTGACCTCAAACTCAAAGTTGAAAGACTACTAGCTATTGTGAATATAGTTAATTGAGGGTGTTTCATAAATGGTTATTTTTTATCGAAAGACGGTTTTGATGTGAGTTACATTTCGTGTGGGTAGTCCACATCGGACATTCATTAGCATTGCGAGTTGCAACAACAAAATGCCAATGCCCAAAAAACTCGAAACATACGCCACGCCTCGCAGCGGTAAAGGTTTATGCGCACCTGTGATTGACAGAAGTTTGCTCAGCAAATCAAAGACGGGTTCAATGGCAGTTTTTCGCGCTGTCTGCCACGTGCCGACTTGTGTTGCGGTATACAAGGGGTCTGCCCCTAAGAGTCGGTTCGCCTCTGCGAGAGTCGTCTTTGGTGTGAGCAAAAGCACGCCGGCTTCGGCAAAGGCGACTTGGCGTTTTTTATCAACATATCCGTTATCGGTGACAATACACCGCACGCCTTTTTCAAGAAGTCGGTCTTTTTTGGTATCTAACACCTTGCGCTCGTTGACGTTGGCGGGTAGCACCTGAAACATCACTGGAAATCCATTACGGATGCCGGTGAGATGGAGTCCGTATCCATACACCCATCCGTGATACCCGCTCTTAGACCACGTGGCAGTTTTATCAACACCTCGTAAGCCTTTGGGGAGATGATCCTTGAGACGATCCTTCTGATGCCAGACGGGACCCGCTGCTTTGAAGAGGCTTTTATCTTCATAAACGACCTCTTGAAGAAACCCGGCTTCTCCGGCGAACTCTCAGGCTGCGATGTATTCAGTGAACGCTTGGAGTTCAGGGGTCAACGCTTTATATCTACGCCCGAGTGTCACGTGAGACGGACAGGCGGGCAGTTGACATCTCTGAAGGTAGAGCGGATGATGAAACAAATAGTCGTGCTGTGCGCGCATAGCGGTGATCCCTTTGAGCGTCATAACGGCGTAAAAGACGATGAGCGAGGCATCCGAATAAGTCTGGGGTCTTCCCTTTTTGGAGACTTTTTCTTGAGTCGCTGAAAACTCCTCTAACATGAAAAAAAGAAATCTGATATACTCTTGTATGTCAGGATAATACACGGGATACTCCTTCAATGGGTTGGTTTTCATTAAAGGATACCCATTATCCTGACACAACTCAACTTTATTTATGAAACACCCTCAGTTAAGTATACGAGGCACAGAAGAATATTTCAAGGCTAATTTTTATGCATCGAGAAATCAATACAACACATGCACACGATTCTTTCCGCGCACCGTCTCATCTGGCATTGCTATCGGCACCTCAACGACAACGATGAGCGCGCCGTCCGCACTGATCGCAAGCGTATCATAAGGCAGTTGTCCCTCTGTCCGGTAGGTGTACAAATATTTCGATAAGCCGCTGCCGTCTGCTGTCAAATCGAACACCGACACACCGTGAAGACTCTCGTTCGGATCCTGTGTACGCTTGGAGACAGATAACGCAGCATAACGACCCTTTTCGTCAATGCGCAAGCCTTGCGGCATATTCTCAAGTTGCCACTGCCAAATTTTTCCCCCAGTCCAAGAATAGGCAAACAAGGTCATCCCGTTTGGATGTGCTGCCGAAGGTCGCTGTGCACCTTTTCGGAGATGATATGGGATATAGGTGTCTCCAGTAACGAAGAGAGCGGCAGCGTCCGTTGCACCGATCGTGCCAGAAGTTGCGACGATGGGAATACCACTCACCTCCAGAGGCGTTGTCAAGTTCTCCTGCCATATCGGTTCTGATCCATTGACATCAAAGATGAACGCACGTCCATCGTCTGTTGTTACATTGATGAATTTGCCATCTGGAGAGATGCTCACACCGCGCCAAAACGTGACCTGTGAAAAATACTCGCGCAGCGGTTCAATAGCCGCGTGCCACTTTTCCGTTCCGTCTGCTGTGTTAAGAACAACGAGGTTTCCATTACCGGCACCGTTTTCATCGGTCGGACTCCCTTGCAGATTATGTCCACTGTCTATCACGAGTCCAAGGGTCTTCCCTTCGGCACTTGCGTCAAACCAACGGATTATCTTTGAAGTTGCCCTGTCATGGGGCCATTTCCAAATGACATCCCCCGTTTCGCTGTCAAACCTATAGAGTTGGGACATCTTACGGGGTATATCGTTTTCCTTCCAGGAGTGCACGCTTGCAACTAAAAGGTCTCCGTTAGCCAGCGTTCGCATACACGCTGGACCGGGGTAACTGACCCAAGCGTAGACACTGTCCGGATTGCTCGGCGTAGAAGTTTCGATATCATCAGCGGTACGATATTTCCAACGGAGTACCGGTTTTTCGGCAGTCAGATCGTAGCAATAGATAAATCCATCTGCTGCTTGTTCCCCAACATAGAGCAAAGAACCATCAGAACTAAACGCCATCCGTCTTACGTACCCTTCCGAAATACGGGTTTTCCAGAGCGTCTCGCCCGTAATCGGTTCGAGAACAGCGAGGTGTCCACTGTCTGTCGCAACCGCCAATTTATGTGTATAAGGTGCTTTTCCATGTCCTAAGGCAATCGCAGTCGGTTTCGCAGGTTGACGAAGGTTTTCCATCAGCGATAAAAGCGTATCTAATTCAACAGTGCGGATGAGGTACGACACCGGCTTTAGCGGCGCAGTTACTGTTGTTAGGTGATCGTTCAGGCGAAATTGGTAATCTTGATTCGGTTGCCATGTGAATTGCAGTAGAATGCGATGGGTATCAAGTCGCTGGATTGTGGGGACTTCGGCTAATTCGTGTGCCGTGCCGTCAAACACCCTCGCGACGCTGATTTTGTCCGAGATACCTTCTTTGTGTTCAGTTTCAATGACGACACCCGTCCGAACCCAAGTGACGCTCAGGTCGGCTGTCGCAATGCTAATGGGTAAAATGACAAACAGGCAAAGTAGACGCAAAAATCGAATTCGCTTCATTGTTGTGTTCCTTATGTTGTCATGGCTATTTAGTTCTCAGTTTTTTCGTCCAATTTTGGACCCCCAGGCCCGGTAGGTGCGGTTTGGAACCGCACCGGGCTTGAAACAGAAGATTCAAAAGTTTAGAAAATCCGATAATTTATCTAAAACTAAATAGTCCTGCTTATGTTGTCTGTATCGCAGAATTTTAAAATTTTTTGTGCGTTGCGCAGTATGCGTAGAAAATCGCAGGCACCAAGCGGGATGATCGCTTAATCCGCCACGCGCCAGAGGCCTCGTCCTAATTTCGCACCGAGAAGCACGCCGATAAACGTATAGACGAACCCTTCTATCAGGATGCGGAGAACAATATACCAATCGGCATAGAAAAGCCGGTAAAACAATATAGAGAGTTGGAAATCAACATAGACAGCAATGGCATCACAGAGTCCGAGCACGACTGCCCACGCCAATATATTCCGTCCGCGTACGAATAGAAATCCTGTTTCCAGTAGAAGGACACTCGTGCCAGTGTAGACAATCGCCATCGGTGTGAAAAGACCGAACGTAACACCGCTAAGAAGTAGGCGTACTGCCGAGACAAGCAAGATGACACCGCTGCCTTTACCGTCGTGCCGTGTTGCTGCCTCCGGGGCTCCACTCATATAAATTAACAGGGCGGTGAGCAAGGCATAGTAAAGCGTCTCGTTGATTAAACCCGTCAGCAATACAGAGATGGGACCGAGGACAGCGCGAATTAAATTGAGAAACAGCGTTGACGGCACCATGACGCCTACGAAAATTGTCGTGCCGAATAACGCGATAACAATGATCTGTTTTGTCGTGAACCCCGCAAAAATTCGCTCATGAAACTTTAGTACGATTGCGAAACCGATGCTACTGCAGATGATTGCCAGTAGACTGATAAGCAGTGCCTGTTGGTTTGGAACAATCAAGTGTAAGGGACGTTTTTCGCGAAGGATCGTCGCATCGCTGCCCCAAACTTTCACTGTAATGTCCCGTGCGTACGCCCCAGGGATTGCCTGTTCCGGTTTACCCTGCTCTATATACATTGGGTGAAAATAGATAGGCAGTGGAATTTCTGTAACCGTGCCTCCGGGTAGACTGGCAAACGCTACACTTCGATGAGTCCCCCCATTCGCTGTCGCGGGTGGCGCGAGAAATGGAAGCGTTTCACCACGCCTTGTATCTGTGTTGGTTGATGATACGACTACATGGATCGTCTCTTCACCCGTATTGCGGAGCTGCACAGTCTGATAAGTGATCGGCTCATACGCATTGGTCTGTGACGTTCCGAGCCATCTGAATAGTGGACGGGCATAGTAGATAGTATCTTCGCGTTGTCTGGAGTCTACCGTACCCATCGCATCCGTAGGCATTTCGATTGATTCTATAGAGAGGCGTTCGGCAATCTCTGAAATAGTTGTCAGCTGAAGCTGCACCCTCGCCTGCTGCTCCCATGTCTGTCCGCTGTCTGTTGTGAAGCGGACAGTACCCGAAATTTCTTGGTGCCCTGTGCCGACGACTTCGGATGTTCTCAGCACTAACTCGCGGTACCAGACTTCCGATGCGATATTAAGTTTGCCGGTGGTAGAGAGACAGGTGTCCTTGTCGATTGTCTCACTTTCCCAATCTGTCGATAGGTGGACGATACTCAGCGTTTCAGGAAGACAGAGTTTGAGGTCAAAGATCGTTGGCACATTCCCATTTGTAACGAGGACGGTCGCTGCCATTTCGCTGCCGTCCAGAACGAGTGCCTTCTGCCCGCTTTCTGACGCATTTTTCAGATCCGACTCTTTCACAGCACCATACGGAATAGCAATCTCTAAATTTCCTTGTGTGTATACGTGTGGGGCGGTTACCGTTTCAGTATCAACACCTCCAGTGGACAAAGTCGCCTCAAATCTGTAGGTTTCCCTCTCACGCCATTGAAAATAGAGCGACTCTATCTGCCGAGGCGGTACCGGAAAATCGAGTTGCGCAACCCTCACACCATTGGCATTAAAAGCACGCAGACGCTGTACCGGTGCCTCTGGACTGAATTGTACCTTTGCCCCCAAAGAGAAGAACGTCACCTTCCATGAAAACGGTGCTTCTTTCGGAGTTGCAGCACAACTGATTAAGAAGACGAGCAGTGGCATGCACCAGACTGCTTTTTTTCTCGTTGTCATTCGATTCAAAGAATGCGTCATGCTGCTGTCCGTTCCTAAGGTGAAAGATTGGAATTTCACCAGTGAATACGGGGTGCGGTTCCATGAAGTTTAAGAATTTAATGTTGGTAATGCTCAAAAACCTCTTGGTAGGAGCGAGCTGTGCTCGCGATCCGTGGCAATTACCGAAATATTTAGTTAATCTTCATCAAACCGCGCCCGCGAATGCTAAGTTAAAGTGCTTGCCCTATCAGCACAAGGTCAAGGATATTGACGACTTCGTCTCCATTGACATCGGCGATAATTCCAGGGCCCTGATCGCCCAAGAACCGAGCCGCGATGACCAGATCCGAGATATTGACTATCCCATCGTTGTTTAGGTCTTCTCGACGCGAGATCACTTGTGCGAACGCAAAAATAGAGGCACCAGGACCAACATGATACGTTTGCAGGAGAGACGCATCCATGACATCCATGACGCGAACGTAATCCTGTCCACCGCCTGTCCAGTCGGGTTGCGTGATATAGAGACTTCCATCCGGAGCAAAAGTCAAACCACCACTGACAGAGGCATCTGGATCGTTACTGAAGTTGGTAATCGGGTCGTCATCGTCACGGATCCAGTCTTGCGCTGCGATGTCATAGATGAGCAAACCCGGTTTTTGCCAACTGCCTTGGATAAACAACTGTTTCTCTGAATTGAGAGCGAAGGAGCCGGGTGTCAGTTTGAGTTTAACCGTTTTGATAATCTCATCGGTAGCAGCATCAATCAGGACGAGATGCCCCAGAATGTCATTGTAATTGCCCGTTGTTTTGACAATGACGGTAGATTCGCCATCGTTGACGATTCCGCTTGCGTTTGTCGGTACCGGTATTGACTTCAGAATGATGTCTGTCTCCGTATCAATCACTGTGACCCTGCTATCGTAATAGATGGTTTTACTTGCCTCTGGGTCCCACTCCCATGCCGGGTTCGAGACGTAGGCTTTGCCGTTGAGTAGCGTGATACCCGTCGGTTTGTTGAAGGAACCTGTGAGCACCTTCGTCGTACTGCGATTCGGAATGTCAATGACATGCACCTCATGCGCTGCTGCACAGGTAACGTACAACTTCTCATCGTTGATAAGAGCGACCTGCTGAGGCGTTGCACCCTCTTGAATCGGAATTTCGCCAACAATTTCTCGGGCTTCCAAGTTGACAATAAAGATGCTATCGCCGTTACTTGGAGCACCCGTAACGGGTAAATTAAAAGTCGGAATATACGCGAGATGTCCTCGGATGGCAAGACCAACTGCCCGCCTCCGCTGAAGCACTTCGTTGCTAAAATGGAGTATTTCGTTGTCGACGGCTCGTCTTTCATTCGGTTCCATTAAATCGATGAGTGAAAGCGATGCCGTAATATTCAAATCCGGATGCGTCAGGGCATTTATGACAACCGCAAGGTCTTGAACCTCTGTTTGTCCAAAGCTTGGACTCATAAGGAGCGTGAAGAGAAGCGCGCTTATCAGTAAAAGTGAGTATAGTTTGGGACGCGATGCGGACAAGAAATGTCGCCGAGAAAAAAACACTGTGTTCATTAAAACCTCCGTAATGAAACAAGAAACCCCTGCTTCCAACGGAAAGACAGGGGATGCGGCGACACTCTATATACGCTGATCCTGCAATGGGGTCCGAAGATTTCATACCTGAATCGGGACTTCTATATTTAATCTAACAGGATACTACTTGTGCGCTGTTCCACCGCTTTCCCGCGAAAGCAGATGCGTGAAACACGATCCAGGCAGGTCTCCTGACTTCCGATCTTTTGGCGTAGCTTGCAAGCCAAAACTTGAGCTACAAAAGTCCGCTGAACCTTCCCATCAGTAAATTGACAGTGGTTTTTTCAGAGGACATTTATGATCGTTCACAGTGGCGGGGCCGTGGCGGATTCTCACCGCGCTTCCCTATTCTCCGGCTTTCTCCGGCACCTGAACCGTTAATTAATTCAAATGTAATGCATATAGTATATCACATCGCGACATTTTTTGCAAATTTTTTCGGAATTAGTCGTTTTGGACTTGCAAAAAGTTTAAAATTTGACAAAAAAAAC